>DNPC01000182.1 GCA_003501565.1 Planctomycetaceae bacterium
TTAGCAGATGCAGTCCTAACCGAGCGCTCCCCGTACGGGAGCGTCGGGCTAGGATCTGTTCTGCTGCCCTTTGGCGAGGGTTCGGAGGCAGGCTTGGTTTCGGCGCTCCTTTAAGTTACGGAGTGCCAGTGTCCGATGACCGCCCGCGGGTCCTGGTATGACAAGCCTACTTTTTCTCGACACTGCCCGGATGGGGCAGCCTCGGCAGCGTTCTATTGCGGCTCAGATGTCACTCAGCCAGTTCTGGGCTGAGCACGGGCTTTCATCTAAGAACGACGACCTACTTGATTACGGTTTTCAGGCTCTGAGCTTGGACGAACAAGCCCGGTACTTTGGTCTGGCTGATTGGAGTGGTATCTGGGGCTTGAAGGAGTCGCTCAAGGGTTTTGTTGGTGCGGATTTGAACTGGACGACACTGTTTGCTAGTCGAACGACCAAGCTGATGGAGCTAGCACTGGATTGGATTAGCAATCACGGCAACAGCCTGCTCTACCCAGACTGTACATGGCCCGCTTATGCAAAATTGATCGAAAGCAAGCTAGGGCAACGCGGCGTAGCGTTTGAGGTAGAGACGACTCTGCCGAGCGCACTTTCGTCGTCTGATTACGGATGGCCTTCAGGAAGAGTTTCATGTCGTGACGCTCGACACTAAGCATCGCATGATCGGTTCGCATCAAATCACCGTGGGTACACTAGACGCCTCACTCGTACATCCACGGGAAGTTTTTCGCAGGGCTATTCGCGACGCATCAAGCTGCATTCTACTTGCCCA
This sequence comes from Planctomycetaceae bacterium, assembly GCA_003501565.1. GTDB lineage: Bacteria > Planctomycetota > Planctomycetia > Pirellulales > Pirellulaceae > Aureliella. The sequence continues at coordinate 773 of DNPC01000182.1, forward strand.
CAATCACCCATCCGGAGACCATGCCCCTAGCCGCGAAGATATCGAGGTCACAGACAGGCTGACGAAAGCTGGTCAAGTCGTTGGAATCAACGTACTGGACCACATCGTGGTTGCCAGAGAAGGCTGCGTGAGTATTCGCGAGTACGTTTAGCGACGTTACGCGGAAGTATGCAACATCATTTTTCATCGGAAGCAACGCTGGACGCATTACAAAGTCTCCTGAGCTTCGCAATTCGTTGCTCAATCAATTCAAGAGCCGCGCCACTGCCTTGATCCATGAACAGTTCGATGAATGCGAGGTACTCATGCCCACAGGCTTCGTAGTTAGCCAATGACGGTAGAGCATCCCCTCCCATCCACGACCACAAAGCCGCATCATCTGGCAGTACGCGATGACGAACGATCGCATCTGGGGACACTGAAGAGCAGCATACTGTTCCGTGTTGATCGAGGCTCTCTTGCCAAAGTGACCGAAAGCGGGACGGCTCAAGCGTTGGTAGTTTTTCCTCTACGACTCCAGGCGTGTTCGGATCGGTAAGGACCCGGGCTAGATACTCGTCATCGGGGTACACCGCGTCGAGCTTTCGGCTGTCGACCTCGATGATGACCATCTCACCACCATCGGACACGGCCTGCGTGGCATAGTAGACCGGGTAAACGGTGGTGAGAAAAACCAAGCCAGGCTTCGACTGCCAGCCGCCCTGCCAATTCCCCTCCTCGCCCGTAGCCACACGTGGCAGAATCCCATCGCGAAGAATCGCTGGCAGGTGCTTTGAGCTGGTGCCATGATAGAGCCGCATCGTCCTTCGCTCGCTACGACTTGGCGATCGGAAAACAGAGCTTGGCTTGGAGAGTTTCCGTCATCTAAAGTGATGGTTCAGGCTTGTTTTCCGGATTGGCTGCTGCCTGCTGCTGGGCATGAATCCAGCTGTGGGCTAGATCGGCAACTTTGGCGACCAAGAGCAGGTCGTCACGTCCGAAGCTCTTTGTGTGCTTCCATTCCTCGCCGTCTTTGTAACTGCGTTCAATTGCAACGTTGTAGAACGTTTTCTCCTGCGCGTCATTCGCGAATACCGAAGCCGCAACGGCTCCGAGGCGAATTCGGTGAATTGGCTTGTTGTTATCTGACATTTGCTTTCCTTTCGAGTTGTAGATTCGAAAGTCAGTAGCACACAAAACTCTCGGGTGCAATGGTTAGCAATATCGAATTCTCTCCATGTTCTACTTGGCCTATTTCAATTCCGTCTGTTTCATGCATCGTTTCGTGCACGTGACACGGGCCAACACTTTGCCACCCCAGGGAGAAATAGTTTTCACGCCGGCCGACCGCTACGTAGCAACCTCAACGGTCAACAGCCATGAGTAGTCTCAGAAGACCTATGGTGGTGGCTGGAAGTTTTCAGCGGATTCAATGTCGCCGATCTTCAGTCTTTCTCATGTGTAGGTATGCGATAGTCATTCCTGCACCTCAAAAGGAAGAACCATGTTGCGCCCGCACAAACTCGATGATGTGTTTTCTAGCCCACAACCTGTTCCTGAAAACGGCCACGTAATCATCAAAGCTGCATTTGAAGCTGCCAACGACGCTCTCAAGAATGCAGAGCAAAAAAACGACAAAGATATGCCAGGACCGAGCCCAGCCCAGGCGGCGCGCGAGGCATTCCTGGCCGCTATCGATGCTAAGCCATGTTAGCCGCACTGGCTTGTTACCCGCCATCTATTTCGCACGATTCGTTTCCACAGCGATGGAACCGGATCGGAGAGTGCATTGGTGCAGCCTGTCAGGCTCGGACATGAATCCTGAGTTGTCCCCTGCCTCCTGGAGTTGGCCATAGTTGTGTCCGTTCAATAGGCCACTCTTTCGAAACAGCTGAATCCAGTACTTCTTCGCTTAGCAATCCGCCGTATGACGGAGTTAGCTACCGAGTAACTCTCTCCCGCATCGAACATTCCACCGATCGAAAATCGAATCTAGAAGATCGATTCCGTTAAGAAATGTGCACATTAACTAAGAGGTTATCATGCAAAGGCTTGTGAGTCTGCCAATCTTCGCAGCTCTCGTTCTAACAACTCTAGCCAGCAAGTCACATCTTCTGGCAGGCGACCTTGACGAGCTGCTGAGGACGGACGTTGCGTGGACGGCGCTGTCAGAAGAGGAAAAACGTCCGATTGTGCCAGCCCTAAAAGCACTTTTGTGTGCTGAGCATGGGCGATGCTCAGTCCTGGACGGCCCGCCCCTAAATCCTGCGAGAGCCTATCACGACGCTGAGAAAGAACTAGTCAACAGCATGAAAGCGGTTGTCGAATCGGTTGGCGGTCAATCGGGACAGGCGCTTGTCGACAGTCTTGTTCACCTACAGTCGCAGGCAAGTCTCAATTCGAGAGACATAGAATCCCTTCGCCCTCAGTTGGCGAAGACTCTCATCGAACTCTCTGCGGAAGCACCAATTCTGCAGACTCACATCAAGTTAGCGAATGCAGTCGAGTCTTTCCTCTTCTTAGAACGGTACAAGGAAGAATACCGAACGGAAGCAGACTTTAGTGACAAGCTGTTGCCCAAACTGCAGAAGACACTCATTGACTACGCTGCTGCTCCCCGCGGTGAACCCGAGCGTGAGAATCTAGGAAACGTATTTCGCCTCGTAGAAGCATGTTCTGCATCGGATAGAACCGTAAACATTGATGGGCTCTTGACGGAACTCCGCAAGCTTTGCAAGAGGCCGAACCTATGGCTGTTCATTTCGGACGACTTGATCAATGCCTTCGTCGATTCAGCCGTCAACCTGCCACCTGAAACACAGTCAGTTGACGAGTGTATCCTCGGCACTTCGATTCAAGGTACAGCAATCGTTTACCCAGCGGTAGGCATTGTTCTGCGTGAAAACCCCTCATATGCCGCGTTGACCGTCAAGTTGGATGGTAATGCGACCTCAAACACAATCGGCTATCAGAAGCCGGTGCGAATATTGGCTACAGGCCAGTCTAGTTTCTGGTCCAACAAGTGCCTGGACATACCCAATTTCGTGACCAGCCCGGCATCAGCCTCCGCTTGCACGGATACAGTAATTTGCTCAATCCAGAAAGTCGGCCGACAATGTCTGAGCAGACTAATTGAACGCATTGCCTGGAAACGCGCTCTTCAGCAAAAGCCGCAAGCCGACTTGGTCGCGTCGCGAAAATTCGCGCGTCGCGTGGAGACTAGTTTTGATGAAAGGCTTGACCCGTTGATGGCGAAGGCCAAGAAGTTCTACTTCGAACGCTTCCTCTACGCTCTGCGACGACTTCAGATTCTGCCTACAGACCCGAGCTTCAGTTCCACAACGAAAGCTTTGGGGATTGGAGCAACCTTTGCGAAACGAGACCAAGTTGGCTCCTTTCTAACGCCACCCGCTTCAGTAGCGGCGCTCGAGACGAAGCCCGACCTGACAGTTAAGATTCACGACTCGTTCTTCTGGAATACATTCGAATCCGAAAGGAAGGTCCCTGCGGATGCGCTCGACAAGTTGGTTGACGAGTTTCTTTCAAATCTCCCCGGCAGTAGCGATTCTGCGTTCATAGCAGATAGCAACCCCCAATTCTTCAAGGTGATCGCCGAGGCCGTTCTTATGCCCAATTCACAACGTGCTGGTTTCTTGCAAGAGAATCTCCCAAGTTCGGGAAAGCTGACGCTTGTCGACGTGGAATACAGAGATTCGTGGGTCATCGTCCACTGGAAAATGGTACCTGAAGAATAGAGTTACCCACAGTGAGTTGCCAACGCAAGAACTGTGCGTCGACAAGCACTTTAACAACTACGTATTGCACCAAAGTATCAAACGCTTGAGGAGAACAAAATGTCAATCGAAGAGGCAGGTTCGTGTAAAGAAAATGGGTTGTTTGGCTTTCTCGCGAAATTGATGGGCAACTCGATGCCTGACGGATTGAGCGACGTACTGACCGAAGACACGCTGCAAAATCTTAGTGACGAGGTCAGAGCAGAAATCCTAAGTGTTCAAGAAGATCAGCAGAAATCCCTGTGGGACGACAACTCTGAACTGTACGCTCAGCCGCTAAAGAAAAAGGGCTTCACTGCTGACCCGAGTGCGTCTTATGGAATGTTTGGATTTATGGGAACCCGGTACGACGAAGATGGGAACTTTGACTCGAACGGCAGTCCGCTTACGTTGAAGTTGACCGGGAAATTCCCCAAAGCCCAGTACATGAGCATTCAAATCTACCGTGGCCGGCCGTTTCAGGGGTCAGAGGATGTGGGAGACGTGCTTACCGACTTCAGAATAAAGCCTAAATCGGGCGCCAATCCCTTTGAAACTGGGAATCGCAATGACGAAGGAAGGTACGAAGTTGTCATCACGCCCGACAGCAACAAGCGTGATCTTGACAATCACATCTGGTACAAGCCAAAGGACAACCCAGGTGACTCAGCCGTCATTACCGGCTTCTACCGAGTCTACTTACCGGACGGGCAAGAGGTCAAACGCACAGACCTCCCGAAAATTCGTACCTTTAATGACGACGAGGAAGAAGTTGATGCGCGATTCGTGCAATTGGTCGAGAGCTGGTACCCACAGATACCTGGCGCGAAAATCGGAAGCAATCTCCTAATTCCGGGACTGGACAATCTCCCTTGGCTCAATCTTGATTGTGTAAGCAAGAACGACCCATCGGGGTTGGGCTCAAGTCATGATCTTCAATACATCGCGAGCTTCAGCAAAGTCCCGAAGGGCAAATATGTCGTCGTAAAGTTCCGCGCCCCTCCCGTCTATTTCGGTTCTCCCGAGGCCAGCGGCGAGGCAGCTGTACGCTACTGGTCTATCTGCTCGGTATATTTCCCAACTCTAACGACCATGAATTCATTTCCGTGCGATCCCAACAATCCAGCCGCCCGCGACGTAACCTTGGTCTTCGGAAAGGAGAGGAGCGGAATCAGAGAGAAAGCGAGAAGGTTGGGAGCCGAGTTCTTGCCCGATACGCGCGAAGCGGACGAAGACGTGTTAACCATTATGTTGCGCAACCTCCTTGCTACGCGGGCCCACAAGTCGCAAGCCTACAAGGGCCGTTTCGCTCCCTCAGGAAGTGTTTACAGCTTGCGTGAATTTCTGGAACTACCAGAAACAGATTAGGCTGCCCGGCTCGAGAGCAAACCGCGCTCGAACTGTGAACATCCCTGTATTGTCTGTACTGGCTAGCCACACGCATCTACTTCGTTGTAGTTATGTATCGCGCCAGGATCTGTGTTCCAAGATCGAGTTTGCCATAGTCCCTGGCAAGGCTTGGTCATGGGACCTCAATGGTGGACGATCGACTGAGTACTCTTGTAGGAATCTCACTTCGGCTCATAGCTTCGTGATTGGGCCGTGTTTAAACTGGAACGCCCCTTTTTTGAACCAGGTGTTATGAGAGTACGGGTTGGGTAATTGGTTTGGTTTCGCTGTGCTGATGGAGCGGAGTTTGCGCAGCAAACGGAACTGGCGCGGCAACGTTCTCGGTTCGGCTATCGTCAAATGACAAGGTTGCTTCGCCTGGAAGGTTTTCGGGTGAGCTTCAAGCGAGTGCATCGAATCTACCTTCGGGCTCTAGACTCTCATACCATCTGGATCAGCTTTTGGGGAGCACTCCAACTGAATGCTCCGCTTCAACGCTATCGCTGCGACTTGTCTGGCTGGGCAAGACTAGAGCTATTTCACCCCGAGGATCACGGAAAGCCCAATTGCCCTTTGTTTGGCAATTGGCGAATGCCAATATCTTTCTTAGCAACTCCGGTAGAGTCTCTGTTGTTAATTCTGATGTAAGCAGGCGTGCAATTGCCACAATAGATTCGAATAAGTGTTCGCAGTCTAAGATCTTTAGAGTTGGATCTCCTTGATTGCTGTTTGCAACTTCAGACTCGAGCGCTACTACATCGGAATAACCTAAGTCGAGATCATCCAGGCTCCCACCTGCAAGCAGCACACTTTCTACTCGCTCGCCTCCAAAAGCTCCCTGATCTTGCGAAGTCGAGATCAACCAATCTCGCAGGGGGCCTATCGTAAAAGAATACTCGGTCTGTCTCTGGTTTACGAAACCCAAGCTGACCAATTTCCCCAGTACGTCAGCAACCTGAGACTCGTTGACTGTGAACTTCGCCAGAGTCTTGCTAGATAAGATGCTTGCAGGTGTGAAATGCCTCATGCGTTCTTCTACTAG
>DNPC01000145.1:0-1027 GCA_003501565.1 Planctomycetaceae bacterium
TTGACTTCGCCCTCGGTGATGCCCAGCGTCTGCAAGCCAGGCTTGGCGCGGCCGATCGCCGAAAAGTTGACGAGTATCTGTACTCGATTCGAGAAATTGAGAATCGTTTGGTTCGCAGCGAAAAATTGGAGTTGGGCGAGAATGGTCTGCCAAATTACGAACGCCCCGCTGGCGTTCCACGTGAGATCGACGAGCACGCCCGGCTAATGATGGACATGATGGTCCTTGCAATGCAAACAGATGCAACGCGGGTGACCACTTTCATGCTGGCCCGGGAGGGCAGCGATCGAACCCATCCAAACTTGGAGATTCCCGAGGCTCACCATCAACTCTCGCACCACGGGAAAAGCGAAGAGAAGCAGGCAAAGATCGCCAAGATCGATCATTTCTACGTTCAACAATTCGCTTATCTCCTCGATTCACTCGAGAGCATCCGCGAGGGCGAAGGAACTTTGCTCGACAACTGCATGGTGATGTATGGCAGTGGGATCAGTGATGGAGATCGCCATAACCACGACGATCTGCCAATTCTGCTTGCGGGTGGCGGCGGTGGTCTCTTGCAGGGTGGCCGGCACCTGCAATACGCCAAGAACACCCCATTGTGTGACTTGTATTTGTGGATGCTTCAGCGAAGCGGAGTCGCCGCTGACAGCTTCGGCGATTCAAGCGGTCCACTTAAGTTGTAGCTGTCTTCTGGATTTCATTGCCGCGGATGGATTCATTTAGCTGCATTGAACATGTTTGTTGGTTCTTTACACAATCTTAGCGCGGTGTTTTTGCTGCATCCTGTGCCCTTAACTGGCATTACGGGCGTTCATGGGTGCTTATCTCGGTCCAAGCCAACAGTTCATAGACTCTTAATCGCCATCAGTTGTTGTAATTTCTCTGGCAGCGTTAAAGTAACTCCAAAGCTGGCGGAGGTTCGCTGGCAGAGGATGTTTTGATGCTTTAGGAGTTTCTTCGGATGCGTGCGACGCAAGTACGTCGGCCAGCGTTTACTCTGGTCGAACTTTTGGTGGTCATCGCG
>DNPC01000145.1:1096-8421 GCA_003501565.1 Planctomycetaceae bacterium
TCGAACTTTTGGTGGTCATCGCGATCATCGGAATCTTAGTAGGACTATTGCTTCCGGCTGTGCAAGCAGCACGTGAAGCAGCTCGGCGAATGAGCTGCAGCAACAACCTGAAACAGATCGGGTTGGCGATTCACAACTATGAGAGTGCTTTCAAGCGGATGCCACCTGGCGGTTTGGGCTGGGTTGATGACGACGGATTTGGTGGCACGAAGGATGATGACGGTTACGGATTCCTATGTTTCTTGTTGCCATTCCTCGAGCAGCAGAACCTTTACAACCAGGTTGACCCAAGTGGTTACTGGGAGCATGATCACGGCATTACTGGCCGCCCCATGCAGCACATGGCCGAACAGATTGCAGGTGGCTCAGCAACCCCACGGATTCAAGCTCGTTGGTTGGCTGCTACCACGCCGCTTTCTGTCTACTTGTGTCCTTCATCGCCAATGCCTCAGAACGCGCCGCAACAGTGGGCTGTTCCTGGGTGGAACGGCGGTGCACTTCCTCTTTACGCTTCGATGCACGCGAACCAAGCTATTGGATTGGGTACGTCCAGCTACAAGGGAATGGGCGGAACTCCGTTCGGCGATGGCAGTATCTTTGTCAAGAACGCTGAGGGACGGGCTCGCAAGTTCGGTCAAGTCACCGACGGTCTGTCGAATACGATTGCGGTTGCTGAATCTACCTATGTCCGGCCAGACGGCATCAGCAAGCCTGCACAGCCTGGCGAAACACCTTCATGGGCAGGTGACTGGCCATGCTGGATTGGTATGCCTCGAACCGATGAATCAATGCGTGTGACAGCTCGAACCGCGTCGCCAATTAACGCGTTCACGGCTCCCAACCTAATGTACTTTGCGATTGATGATGACTGTGCGTTCAGCTTCCACGTCGGTGGTGCACAGTTCACGTTTGGTGACGGTTCGGTTCACTTTATCAGCGAGAGCATTTCGACGGAAACCTACGCTCGATTGGGCGGTATGGACGATGGATTTCCAGTCGGCGACTGGGGACAGTAGGCGTTTCCAGTTGCAATGTTTAACATGTGGTCCGCTTAAGCAAATGCTTGGCAGACTCTTAAGCTTGAACTTTGGGCCGGGTGCTGATTTCGGCACCCGGCCATTCTTAAATTTTTCACTCTTTAACCGAAGTTGCTTGGAAAGATAATGTCGCGAATCAGTCAGAGTTTTCTAGGGCTTGCGTTACTAACTTCGTTATTTGTCGGCTGCGGCGGCGGTGATTTTCCCACGGCGCCAGCGACTGGTGTGGTCTTGTGCGATGGTAAACCAGTCCCAGGAGCGCTCGTATTCTTCGAGCCCCAACTTAAGGGCGAAGATGCCATGGTTGGCAAGACTGGTCTTGGCGTAGCCAATGACGAAGGTAAGTTCTCAGTCAAGACGTATGGAGCCAACGACGGTGCTGTTGTTGGAATGCACAATGTGAAAGTCGAACGTGGGAGCGGTCCAGGTTGCGACTGTGCAATGAACCAAGACAAGGTCGTTCTTGAAGTCGAAGTGAAGTCTGGTGAAGACAACGACTTCACGATTAATCTTCCAGAAAAGACTCGTGCCGATACCAGGGCTGAACAATCCCAGGAAGACGAGGATGATGAGGAAGACGAGTAACGCTTGCTTGGATTCCTTCTCAACTTGCTCGCGACAGCTTATTCGACAGGTTGGGAGTTCGTTTTTCGTAACACGCGGTTGAAAGACCGCGTTTCAGGGGTTTCGATGCTGGGCCGCACTTGAGACGTCCGGCAACGATGGATGTGTCTGAATAACGGGCAATAATCAGATGACTGCGACACCACAGTCTGGGTCGAACGACGCCGCTAATAGCCACTGGTTTTCGCGTGTTCGCGACAACTTGTTTAAACAAGTTCCCAATGACTTCCTGGCCGTCTATCGAGTCGGTTTTGGGCTTGTGATGTGTTGGTGGGCCGTTGAATACCTGCGGCACGGCGTTCCGTTTTACAACTACACCATTGCCCCGTACCAGTTTTCCTACTACGGGTTTTCATGGGTGCAGCCCTGGGATTTCGCACTCACCGTTGGAGGATTGACGTTTGACGGGATGACGTTGCATTTCATCGCGCTCGCTATCTTGAGTTTGATGATCGCATCTGGATTCTGTTTTCGGTTCGCGGCAACGTTATTTGGATTTGGATACGCCTATTGGTTCTTGCTGGACAAGTGTTTCTACTTGAACCACTACTATTTAGGGACCATTTTATCCCTGATGATGCCGCTCTTGCCCGCCCATCGATCCTTTTCGATTGATGCTTGGCGCCGCCCGAAGTTGCGGTCAACGACCACTCCTGCGTGGACGTTGTGGCTGCTAAGGTTTCAGTTCGGAATTCCTTACTTCTTTGGCGGAATCGCCAAGATTAATGCGGATTGGCTGCGTGGCCAGCCAATGCGAACAACGCTTTCTTACATGACTGAACATCCTTGGGTGGCCAATTTCCCATTTGATAGGGAAGTCATGGTTCAGTTTATTTGTTGGGGCGGCCTGGTCTTCGACTTGGCAATCGTACCTCTGCTTCTGTTTCGCAAGACTCGAGTACTTGGTTATGTTCTCGCTTGCATGTTCCACGTATCGAATCACTTCCTGTGGAACATCGGGATTTTCCCGTGGCTGATGATTGTGGCAACGACGGTCTACTTCGATCCTGATTGGCCCCGCCGCGTTTTCAGGTGGGGATCGCGGGCAGCGGGGGATGCTGTGGCTAGCGTTGCACCCACTCGGCTGTCGTGGAAACAACAGGCGGTCTTCGGAGTGCTGTGCACCTGGGTATTGATACAAGTGCTAGTACCGCTGCGCGTCTTTGTGATGCCAGGAAATCCTAGTTGGTCGGAATACACGCACCATTTCTCGTGGCACATGTTGCTGCGAGCAAAGGTAACGGGTTTGCGGGTTTATGGCACCGATCCGAAAACCGGTCGTAGTGGGACAATTGATCTACGAGAATACATGTCCCAGAGGCAACTTCGAGTCGTGGGGCGCGACCCGAAAATGATTCATCAGCTGTGCCAGTTCATTTCCAAGGATCTCGAGAGCAAGGGTTACGAGGACATTGAACTCCGCGTGCTTGCTCTGGCATCTCTAAATGGAAGGCGCCCACAGCTGCTGATCGATCCGACTGTTGACTTGTCCAAGGAACCGCGGGATTTGAGTTATCCCGATTGGATTGTCGACTTAAAGGAGCCCTATCGACACGATGCGTGGAACTATCCACTTGCTGAATGGGAGCAGCATCTGGATCTTGAATTGCCTCCACAGATGCAACTGCCTGCAATGCCGCCTCAGTCATCAACGGCTGGGAGAGAGGTGAATAGTGCATCCCGCCCAATTAGCAGCGTAGAACGCCCGGTCGAAGGTGCTTCGGCTGACTAACGGACGGGAATCTGACTTGACCGGAAGCTGAGTTAATTGAGGCGTAGGTGGTACGTCTCGGAACTTGAATTCTTGATGCAATCGACTGTTTATCGCGGAGCCGAAACGATGTCGAATCCAAGCCGACGCCATTTTCTGAACAGCCTTTCGGGAACGATTACAGCTGGCCTGATTGTCGGGTCGTTTGACCAGCTTTCTAGCCGAGCGGGCATCGGGCCAGTAACGACGAAGGGGTTTGGACCGCCAGTTCCAACGAAGGATCAAACCACTGGGATCGAATTGATTTCATTGCCCGAGGGCTTTAGTTACCATTCGTTTGGCTGGACTGGCCAGCCGTTGGATTGTGGAACTCCCACACCTCCAGCTCACGATGGGATGGCGGTAATTGCAGAAAATGAAGGCGTGGTCACCCTGTGCCGCAACCATGAAGTTGGAACGCCCTTGGCGGTCAAGAATCCTAGTGATTCCGCGTACGATCCCTTTGCGGGAGGCGGGTGCGCCAACTTGCGATTTGATACCAACGCGAAGCAGTGGCTGGATGCGAAGTTGTCGCTTGCAGGTACGAGCAAGAACTGTGCTGGTGGAGCAACCCCATGGAACTCCTGGCTCAGTTGCGAAGAAACGTGTGATGATCCAACCACGCAACTGGACGATGGCGAAGTCAACACTTTTACGCAGAAGCACGGATTTGTTTTCGATGTGCCAGCCGACGGTCAAGCGGATGGTAAACCCATCGAAAGTCTGGGCCGATTTGTCCATGAGGCCGTTGCTGTAGATCCTCAGACTGGCATCGTTTACCTCACGGAAGACCGCGGCACCGCGGGGCTGTACCGAATGATTCCGAATGATCCGCGGGACTTGCACCAAGGCGGTAAATTCCAGATGTTGGCCTGTGAGTCGCGGGGAGATGTTCGAAAGAAAGTTGCGTCCAACTTTGAAACAGATGTCTACTGGGTTGATATTGAAGATCGACTGCGTCCACACTCGCCAGGTACCACGGATAGTTTGGGTGTTTATCATCAGGGCAAGCAAGCCGGTGGCCTCACGTTCGCTCGCTTGGAAGGTTGTGCTATCCATGACGGGCAAGTTTTCGTAACGGCCACCAGTGGCGGTGATGCGGAAAGTGGGCAAGTGTGGAAGCTGGATCCGAAACGCGAGCGGCTGAGTATGATTTACGAGTCTCCGAGCGCCAAAGTCCTGGATATGCCTGACAACATGGCGGTCTCTCCCAGGGGCGGCATTTTGTTGTGTGAGGATGGCGATTTTGTCCCCCAGCGTCTGCAGGTATTGACTGAAGACGGCCAGTTGTTTCCATTCGCGGCTAACAACATGCAGCTGGACGCCGGGCATGCTGAATTAGTTTATGGGCATCAAGGTGATTTTCGCGGCAGCGAGTGGGCAGGAGCGACCTTTTCTGCTGATGGCCAGTGGCTGTTCGTGAATCTCCAAAACCCAGGCGTAACTCTGGCGATTACAGGTCCATGGCGTCGTGGACTGATTTAGAATCTCGCAACCAATCCTTCAAGTTTTTCATGGCAACACGCCATTAGATCATCAAGGCCGACATCTATGTTCAGCACACGCAGCGCACTTTTTATTTGCATTATCGGGCTGGTAGCCGTATCCAGCTGCAAGCCAGTAGTTGCGCACGATGGCGAGGAAGACCACCAGCATCCGATTGTGGCAGTAAAGCCCGCCGACTACTACGCCCCAACGGCGATGCCTGATCGGATTGTGCTGACTTGGGCTGACGACCCTCGTACGACGCAAAGCGTGACTTGGCGGACAAGTGTAGAAGTCTCACAGGGGCTTGCCCAAATCGCGCTCGCCACAGCTGGGCCCAAATTCGTCACCGAGGCCAAAGAATTCAAAGCGGTTTCAGAAGCTCTGAAAACTGACATTAACACAGCTCATTTTCACAGCGTGACATTTCGGGATTTAAAGCCGGGCAGCGTCTACGCATATCGAGTCGGTGATGGTGTCAATTGGAGTGAGTGGTTTCATTTTCGCACGACGAGTGCCGAAGTTGAGCCATTTTCGTTCGTCTACTTTGGGGACGCACAAAACAGTATCCGCTCGCTTTGGTCGCGTGTTCTTCGTGAAGCACAACGCGATGCACCGAAAGCGTCTTTCTTCCTACATGCCGGTGACTTGGTGAATCGTGCCGAGAGCGATGCCGAGTGGGGTGAGTGGTTTGGGGCCGGTGGCTGGCTGAACGCGATGCTGCCGGTTGTAGCCATTCCGGGTAACCATGAACAAGCGAGAAAAGAGGATGGTACTCGCAGACTTTCGCGGCATTGGAAGCCAACGTTTACATTCCCGGAAAACGGGCCCAAGGGACAAGAGGAATCGTGCTACACGTTTGTTTACCAAAACGTACGGTTCGTATGCTTGAATTCGAATCAAATGCAAGCTGAACAAACCAAGTGGATGGATGAGGTTCTGGCAAAGAATAAGCAGCCGTGGGTGATCTGTACTTTTCACCATCCAATCTATTCAACCGGGAAGGACCGCGACAACGTAGAACTCAGAGCGCTATGGAAGCCCATTCTTGACAAGTATCGAGTCGACTTGGTTTTGCAGGGACATGACCATACCTACGGACGAACAGGGTTTGATGTCCCGCCGGTTTCCGAGGCCGACCGGGCAGCCCTGAAGGCGCGAATGGCCGAAGCGATTGAGAGTGGATCGGTAGGAGTTGGTTTCAAGAACGTTCCAACGGGTGTGCAGAACATCGAAAAAGCCGCTGGGACCGTTTACGTAGTTTCGGTTAGTGGGCCGAAGATGTACGACAACAATCGGAAGTGGTTTATGCGGCGTTTGGCCGAAGATACTCAGCTGTATCAGATCATTCACGTCGACGGACGCCGACTTCGATTCGAAGCACGAACCGCCACCGGCGAGCTTTATGACTCATTTGAGCTCGTAAAGCAGCCGGGGGAAGTTAACAAGATCATTGAGACTGGTGCGGAAGTCGGTGAAAATTTGCGTCCGCTACAGCCAGCCGCTGCGTCGGAAGCGGCGAAATAACCCGAAGACTAGCTGAGCCGGCCGAGCGTCATTGCTGGCGGTATTTAGAGAGCGATCGATTCCTAATTGCGCTGGAATTTTAGTCAATAAAATTCCGGCCATCTTGGCAAGCTTGACCTCCTCCCATGACGGCTACTGGGAATGTGATGGAAATTCGGCTATAATAGCTGTCGGTCAAGTAATTCACGTGCCTACCAACTTCGCGGTTTGTGAGTCCTGCTTGGACTTCAGCATTCTGAGTATCGTGGCGTAGCGTCGATTTTAGAGGCTCGACGTTTCCCCCCTGCTCCCCTCCTGGATGCGGTGCAACCGATCTTGATCAACAGGGAAGAGCTTGTCGAATCTCACCATGGCGGTGCGCTTCGACCATGTGGACGCCATTTTTCTGGCTGCACAATCTAATCCTTTTTCTATTCTCAATCGTCCCGTTTCTTCCTATCCACGAGGAGCTGTAAGCATGGCTAGTCGCGCAACTGCTGTGAAAACGAAACCCAAGAGAAAGACAGCCGCACCCAAGAAGGCAACTGCAAAAGCAGAACCGGCTCCCATGGAAGCAACAGAAACCGTTGTCAAGAAGACGGCCACCAAAGCAAAACGGACGAAAGCTAAGACGGAAAGCCGCACTCGAATCTATTGGGCGGTATTTAACCAGAATCTGAAACGAGTTGCAGTTTTCGAGTTCGACCAAAAAGTAGAAGCCGAAAAACGAGCTGCCAAGTTGACGAGCTCCTCGGGTGAAGATCATTTTATTCAGAAGCTGAAGGTCGCGGCGGCATAGGTTCTGCCGTCTGGCACTTGACTCCGCTTTCGGGGTTCAGGTCGGGCAATTTACACTTAGAACCTACCCGAAAACCCATTGGCCGATCGGCGTTAGCCGCGGTTCCCACCCCAACAACCGGGGC
>DNPC01000492.1 GCA_003501565.1 Planctomycetaceae bacterium
CACAAATGCCATTGGCCCGAGCGCGTGGCTTAGGGCCACGACTAGATCGAAAATTCTTCGGATTATCCAACGCACTGAACTGAGCTCTAGACCAGACGTATGAAGCCACCGCGTAGCCTCAAGATCACAGACCATGAAATTGGTTCCGGGCCGCCATGTGTGCCTGGTGATCTCGCCATTTGCCATTGTGTCTGCAAGCGACGCAAAGGCGACGTGCTTTTCGCCACTGATGCAGAAGCGCCGTACTCAATCCAGGTTGGTCGGCGTGACTACTACGCCGGTATCGAATACGGATTGTTGGGCATGCGAATTGGAGGACGGCGGGCCGTCATTGCGCCGCCGAACTTGACGTACGATGAACGCAAGACATACCCGGACCTACCAGCCAACGCCGTATTGATCTATGAACTACAACTAGTTGCCCTACCAGAGAAATGGGATTCCGACATGCAACAACGATTGTCAGCCCGCCCTGACCAGCAGAGCCGCGGAGTTGATTAAGGCTGGCCGTAGAAGCTTTCGAGGCGCGATTCAAGCTTGCTGATCTGTTCTCTTACTGAGTCGATCTCGTTCTCGAGCATAGCAACGGTTTCATTGTGCTTTCGCTCTCTTTCTTCGCGCCCTTCATCAGAAGCATTCTTTTCGTTCATCTCATAACGTTGGATTAGCGTTTCCTTGGAGTAGATCATCTCATCCAAGGCGGTCTTGCTCTTTTCTAGCCTCGCCTCTACGAAAGGCATCAGCTCCGCTTCGGAATCACTGGTAGCCCGCATTAAGGCGATGATGTCAGGGCCTTTGAAGATAGCAAGACCAACTGTTGCAGCAGCTACTACGAGCAACGTAATGACCCAGCGGGGTCTATTCTTGTTGTCATCCTCCAACCCATCTGCAATCGACTCCACGTCGTCCCTCCTGAAAAGAATATCTCCGAGGCGACCAAGGGTGTCTATCGTCGACACTGGCATGTCGTTTCACCTGGGCGCCTTTGCTTACTTTGTCAGTACTCTTGTCATCCGGCTTGTTAGGAAACTCGATGGCTTGCTTCGGTGGACCGCCAGATCGCCTCGCCAGAATAGTCTACCAAGTAGATTGCAATCATTTTCCGATTCTCTGCGATCAGACACCTTGATCGCCTGACGACTCGATCGCGCCCGGTAGTGATTCCGATGATCAGCAAGAAGCAATGGCTATGATGCAGCCGCGGCGGAGAAAAAGTTCATTCTTGTAATTCAGGGATGGGCAGTCTAATCTCAGCGAATTCCTCGGTGGATACCGTAACTGTTGTAACGGTCGACAGCAGCGAGAAAATCTGTAACTCGTATTCGCCGGGTTCAAGGCCCTCGAATTCGAAATCGCCATTGACGAGCGTTTGGATCCTAGTGGGATGGTACATGTCCCCCGGTGTAAACTCAGAACTCTCCACCAACAAGATGTTGCACATACTCCTGGGAGCCCACATCGGGTTTCCGGATGCATCGACTATCTTACCGCGAATCGTCGCCGGTCCGCGTTTTAGTTCAAGATCCACCGTCGCAACTGTGCCGTTCGAAATCACCGAGCGTCGTGCAGAAACCCGATCATTGGGAATACCTGCGTTGATACTTACGACGTATTCGCGAGTTGGATCGACGAGCACACGATACTCTCCGTCTTCGTTAGTCTGCGCTGTGATTTGTCGATCAGAGAATCGCATGTAGCTTTCGGCGAGCGATGAGCGCTGGTATTTTCTTCCTTGCGAGTCACGTTCTTGGCTGTATTGAATTTTGCCTGGATGAACGTCTACCCAGACTTTATCTAGGGGTTCACCCGAAACGGAAATCCTGCCAGTAATTTCCAAGGCCGGTTTCGCAGTGACGACAACTTTTCGCACTGGGTCATTATCTCGTGAGGAGAGAGCTGGCAACGTAATGTTTCCAGTCATCGGGGTATCCGAGTCCCAAACTACTTCAACGTACGAAACGCTATTGGGATTTGAAAACGGAAGTATCCGGCAGCGGCCTTGTGCATCAGTGGTACTCGGCTCGGCAATAGGAACTAACCGATGATGTTGTGCGGGCGATTTTGTGTTCGGCGGCGCTGCAAGCAGTTTGACTTCAGCACCGGCGAGTTGTTGCCCTTCTGGTCCAACCACGGCAAGTTCGATCGGTGTGGTTGTTTCGACCGTCAGTGGAGGCAGCTGTGACTGGTTGCGGCGCACATTGATGACCTGAGTGGGTGGGATAGTGTCAGGCCAGATAAATGCGTAACCCTGCGGATCTACTAAACTGCCGGGCGTTTGCGTCATGTGAATTCCGGGAATTCGACCGTTCAAGAGTACCTCGTTCTTGCCCTGGGCTAGGCCAAGTTCGAATCTCCCAAATTCGTCGGACACCGCTGTAGCTGTGAGGTAGTGATCTGACTTAAGTCGTGCAAATACCTTAACACCTTCGACAGGGTTTCCGCTTTCGTCGACAACTGTGCCGGCAACTTGTTGTCTTTTGACGAGGGTTACTTCGAGAACCTCAGAGGGATCTGTCGAGAGATCTGTTAAATCAATTCGGGTTCCCCAAAAAAGCGATCGACGCTCAGGTACTGGGTGGACGTAGAGAAGGTTTCCTGGGTCGTCATTCTCCGCGTTGGGTAGCCGTATGTTAAAGTTCCCATCGGCTCCTGTTACTGTGGATAAGAATTGAATCGCAGAGAAGACATTGCACGGGACGGGCGTACCATCTTCTGCGACGACTTTTCCACTGAGCAAAGTTCCAGCGCCGCATACGATTTGATTTGTCGGAACACCCATTATGGAAAGAGTTCGCTGATCGATGTGCGAACGATAAGATGCAGTGGTCTGTTCATTTGACGTGACTATATGTGAGATCTGGTGAACCGACGGATGCTGAACGGCAACTTGGAGGATAGAGTTCGACGGCACGCCCGTCAGGTTGAATTCCCCATTTTCATTGGTTCTCGTAGCGAAATCAACGTTGGTCAACTGAAGGCCAAAATCTCGCAGGTCAATTTTGCCTCGTGGCATTCGAGGGAGCTCTTCCGATTGAAACAAGTGTTTGACTCGTACTACAGCGTCAGCCAGTGGCTCTCCGTTCTCGTTGATGACTCTACCTTGTGCATTGGCGACAGCTTTAGGTGAAAGCTCGACTTCGAAGCTTGCAGACGCAGTTGGGGAGTAGAGATTGTTCCAGGCAATCTCGCCATCTTCGGAGACGCCTACTATCCGCCAGCGATAGCCAATGTTATTTGCAAAAAAGGGTATGTCGCTTGGGCATTGAACATCTGAAAAGTGAAAGCCACCAGATTTGTCAGTAGTCGTTTGCGCTACGAGCGGGCAATAGCGAGTCGAATCGGGATTGTTTCGGTAGAGTGAAGCAAACAGGTAGATTTTGCAATCGGAAACCTGCTTGCCGTCAGCGCTACGCACCTTGCCGACTACCGTCACTCTGCTCGTTAAATTCCCTGACGGTGACGGGTAGGGATCTTCATCGTGGCTAAACTGGTGGGCATGCTCAAACGCTTCTCGTAGCGTCGGAAGCACTAGTTTGCTTGTTGGTGATTTGAGACTTGCTGGTGCAGCGGTTTGACCGCCCCTGGTCGTTTCACTTGTGCGTGATGCCACCGGTTCTACAGAAGGAGTTTCGCTGACTTGTTGGGTGGCAGCAAAGGTACTCGCAAAGACAGTTGCGGTTACAAAGACGAGGAAGCTCCCGACACCAACATAAGACGTTCTTGGGGCGGACGCTACTCCGTGGTTTACATCGGTCGATAGGATCGAACAAATCCGTTTATGGATGGCGGCTTCGTTTGCCATGCCCAAGGTGGCGAGTGCATTACTCTCGTTTGCTACCCGTTGTCGATTGCCCGGCGTCGCAAGGCTCAGCAAGATCTCGGCATATTGAGTCGGTGATAACCGAGATCGCCCAAGTACATGGTTATCACAGGCTAGTTCGCAGTCAGAAGCAGTCAGCTTGGTCAGAAGTCCAACCAATGGGTGAAACCAGTACGCGACCCTGGCGATCTGAGTGATCAGCTGTTTCCAAAGGTCATGACGTTGCAAGTGCGACAATTCATGAGCCAGCGCCAAGTGTACTTGATCGTCTGTCCAGGATTCGTGCTCAGATGGCAGTACGATTTGTGGTCGCAACAAGCCTGCAACTAGAGGGAACTGCACGCGGCTGGAACTCGATATCCTGGGCGTCTTTCGAAACCCGAGAATGTCTACACACGTTGCTGCAATACCTCGCACGCGACGGCACTCAATTGGTTCGGACATTTTGAGCATGCTGTGAATTGACACATGCGAGGCGACTAGTCGGTACGCACCGTAGGTTACGCCGACGAAATAGATGCCGATTAACGACCCCAATACAGCACCCAGAGGGAACGCTTTTGAGCTCTGTTCTGGCTCAACCTCGATCGTTGGTGTAGGTGAAACGCTCTCACGCAGGTCGGTAAGCTTCTCGACTTGAGCAATCCCATCAGTAGCAAGCGGTGACGAGTTTGGGGAGCTGTCGAGTTTCAATTCTTCATAGCTCGGACTACGCACCGCGTCGTGCGAGCGAGGTACGTACTCGCGATACGAAGAACGTGCTAGGTATCGTTCTGCGCTGTCTTTCCTGAACACAGAGCCCTTGGCGGTTTCTTCGGAGGCAAGACGAGTGAGCGCGATTTGCGGCAGTGGCAAAGTTCTAGCAACTATCAAACCGATTGGCACAAGCAAGAGTGAACAGCAAACTGCAACACCAAATAGGTGCTTTGCGATCGGCGAGGTTTTGCTCAGGCAACGTCGAATCAGGATTGCGAGAAACGAAAGGACCGTCGTCGCGATGATTACTTGCATTGCGAGATCAATGACGGGAATCGGTGGGGTGTTCATCCTGTTTTCTCCTTTTCAGCCTTGGAGATTTTTTGTTTGATCTCTTCGATCTCTTCTAGCGTGAGATTGTTGGCGTTTTGTTCAAGTAAGGCACATATTGCATCACTAGGTCTGCCGCGAAAGAAGTTTGCAACGATTCCCTTTAGCATCCGGAGTGCTACCTTTTCTCGGGAGCCGATTGGCTTGTAAAGGTAACGCTTTCCGTCTTGTCGGAACGTCACTTTCTTTTTCCGCACCAGCTCCGTGAGCATTGCTCTTACCGACGAATAGCTGGGGGGATCGTCGATGGTGTCCTGCACCTCTGACACACTTGCTTCACCGAGCTTGAAAAGCGCTTCTACGATTTGCCGTTCGCGACGGCTGAGGTCCATTAGCTTCCGAACCAATGCATTCTCCAAGTGCTAGATTTACTTCACATGCAGTAAAAATAGCACATGTCCCTTGTCAAAATCAAGTGGGTATCAATTCTGGCAGGTGGCGTCCGGCTCCAACGCTAGCAAGTCCGATTGGGAAGCTTGTGTGAAGGAACCTCAATTCGGCGAGGAAATCGTGAAGAAGCTTTCACGAAGATTTTCTCACAGCGAGGCCGTCAAAACATGCTCGTTTCCGGCATATTCGTATACCGCCTTTCGGAAACCCGGCATATCAGAGAGGGAGACTGTTGCAGACTTCATGTCCAGTATTAGCACTGCCGACGCGAAGGTATCTCAGGCCGAGCCGATGGTACAGTCGTATCGAGTTGATCTCATTCCAGGAAAGTGTGCGGTAGATACTGGATGTGGTGTCACTCGAACCTGCGACCTTAGCTCTATCATTCGCCTGGACTTGTTGACGTAGGTTTCTTGGCAATTCGAAATGGGACCTCGCCCGATTTCAACACCAATGTGAAATCGCTACCTAAGTGCTTTGCTCTGACCTCAACTTGAATGGCGTATCCTCCGACTTGGAGTCTTGAACTGGCCGCACTGGTGTACCGTGGGGGGGCGGCTCGCGTAGTAAGCAGAATCAATCGAGCATTATCAAGCGACTCTTCCTTGAAGATCGTCGAATCGCCACGTGGGTATGCCGTTTTGACAGGCGTAGAAGTGAATTTTTGAGACTCTCCAGGATCGAGGTGTAGACGTATATTTGGGCGGAATTCGTAGGACGTCCGTTCCGGACGTTCTACGTTCTTGGGTCGACCAGCGGGGTCGTTAATAGTCAGTCGCCATGTTTGTCCGCTTGGTGGCTGACTGATTTCCAAAGTTGCGGCTTTAGAGGAGCTATTGCGAATCCGCAATTGCAACTCCATTTCTTCGTTAATGTGGAACGGTCCTGATCTACCGGCGTAATCACCTTCCTGCAGCTGCACAAGCTGCGCACCCAACTGGACACCTGCAATCTCCTCACCCCAGAAGACAGCTTGATCTTCCTTCGTAGCTCCAGAATCTGCTTCCGATTTTTGCGTTGTATCGGGGCCTTCGATTTGGAAACGAAGATCTTTTGCAAAACCGATGCTACGAGAAGTCGTTCGGTTCTTAGGGGTACTGACCGAAAGAACATTCAGGATTGGAAGAACATATTCGCCCTCAGGAAGACCTAAAGTTTGGATAGTCGTTCGTCGAGACTTCTCGTCAAATACCTCACCAGATGCAATGCGTGTGGGGAAAAGCTCTGCGCTTTGCGTACGTCCGGTAGACATCAAAGTGTTCCCGCTCCTCAAATCGAAACTAAACGCCTTGACTGGACTGGTCAGTGTAAGTTCGACGGTTCGCTCCGTACAATTCTTTAGAACGTATTGGATTTCCAGAGGTTGCCCAACTCGCAGTTTTCCGTCACTTGGATGCATACGAACTCCAACAAGTAGCCCATCGGCATTTTCGGCTTGGTTCCAAACAATCGGTCCCTGCAACCAAGCGTTATTGCTGTTGTCATCGCGTTCCCGCTTTCTTTGCGCGGCCGCCGATTGGTCCAAAAAAAGCAACACGCTTACGATCGCCAACCTGAAACAACTCGGAGTATTCATTTCTGCTCTTTTTAAAAGACTGGTTGATTTTTCTTAACACACAAGTCAATGGTAATGGCCTTGAGCGCTGCTTCGAGCGTATAAAGTCGTATTCAATTGGCACTGCGTGTAAGTGGTGGTAGAGCGTATCGCCTGCTCCGGTTTACGAACCTCGTTGAAGTGCTGAAGGAGTTAATGAAAGCTTCCACGGAAATCGCAGCACATCACCTTCGGTACTTGGGTCGTGCAGAATAAATTCCCTTGCTGGGGATTGCACGTAAGGGTTCGTAATCTGGGGCAGAACTGTCGGAACTTTGTAGCGATCTTTGAACGCAACCTTTCGTGAACTGAGGATGTGACGAACTCGGTTGACATAAAGCAGTACTTCTTCTTCCATCTGCGGACCATTCCGCCGATCTGGGTAAACGGTCCGCAACACGATTCGGCTCCGTCCGTCAAATAGAGGGAAGTCACTGGTTACACTTGTCTCCGTATTGATCGCACGTACCACGACCGACGAATGCTCCGGAACGTAAACTTGCCACGCCCGTTCACTTGTCCAGTCCTCTACTTCAGTAAGTACGTTCAGCTTATCCTTCTTGTCAACGAGAAGAACCGGAGCAAACTCCCGGAAGCTCTCTAGCTCGTAGGCCATGCGTGTAGCCTCACTGTTGAACTTATAAACGGCAGTCCAAATCGCAGCTAACGCAATCAAAGCGAAACAATGGGTAAGGTTGAATCTAATTCGAGCTTTCATCGCTTTTTTCGGTTGGCGTATCTCTGAAGTATCGGATTCGATTCAAGCTTGTCCCATTCCTCACAGTCGTCCTCCCCGACACAAATGAATATGGGAGTCTCTAGTGATTGTGCCTGGAAGTCTTCCAAAACTCGCCTAGACTCCGTCAAGAGAGCGGCGGGTACGTCGATTCGCATTAGCGTAATGAATTCGTCGTATCGAAAAGATTCGGTACAGTCTTCCCCGGCTAACTGAATATCGAGTGCGTCCCAATTATCTCTGAGGAATTGGCCTACTTCCGGATCAAAACCCGCTTCGGACAGGGATCTGCCATCTGTCTCTTTTAGCCGCGACTCTCCAGGCTCATCAGCCTTAAGTCTTACATAGCAACTATCTACAACTCGAGTTGTAGAAGTCCTTAAACCAATTGTCGATACACTACCTCGCATCGGAAGTTGTGCTTTGTACTTGAGCTCGACCCCCGGTGGAAGCGAATATTGCCACCGCAAATCGAGGGGTTTATTGACCATACAGCGAACATAGACGCGTTCTTCGTTTTCTCCTGGTGCAAAGTCGCGAATTTCGATGGTCGCATGGAGATTCCTGATGTCGTTGTACTTTTCAAACGCTTGGTTGAGATGCAGCAGGCCGAGAGCAATGCCAAAGCCCAATATCGTATTGAAGCACCAGCCGATGTATTTTCTCATTTGGAACAACTGCGTATTGATACTTGAGTCGATTACGTAGCTTTGAAGCTACCATCTTTTCGCCGCGATCAAGCATCGCGGACCGTTAAGATTTCGCACATAGCGTGAAACCCCTCCCACGCGATATTTTGAGAATACTGCTCGTCGAATGGGCTCGCTATGAAACGTTGCCGATTGTAGGGGATGGGAAGTACAAACTGAATGTGGACTTCAGTACATGCCATCTGTCCCTCGAGAACTCCCCCTAGCACACGACGAATTCGGTTGTTTTTGCGGCGGGACATAACGAAAGAAAAGTAGAGCAGTAACAGCAATAATGGAGCAAAGGTCGCGGTGTTAACTGGAGGTTTGGCGACATACGTGCATCTCTATTGGTTCTCCTGCTGTTCAATTAGCAGCTTCTGTAACTCGATTTCAAGCTCTAGGCGGTGGAGTTTGGCAAGCGAGTAGGGAATCGGTGAAGCACCAGCCTGTTCCAAGCCCTTCGCGTGACGCTCTAGCGTTCGTGCTCTCTCAACAGCCTTGCGGCACAGCTCGACCCTGCCATCGTGATCAGACATCTCGAATTCAGCTTCAAACCGGAGTTCAGCAGCATGGAGCCTCTCCGCCATCGTTGCTAGCCCTCGGTCGTACGCATCCTCTACCCGTTGCTCTAGAGCTACCGAAGCAGAGAGGCGAACTTCTCGCAAACCGAGGAGTTTCTCGCGAGGATCTTCTTCCGGCTTTCCGCCTTGCTGAGCAAGACCAATCGTTGCGAGTAGGCCGAGACAGATTGTTGAGAGATAGAGAGCATGGGTTCGCATCGAAATTCCCTTCGAGTAGCTGTTTGTAAAAACTTTGTACGACTAGCGCCGAAGAATCATTTTGCTCGTCAGTTAGCTCAGTATTGTGTAATGCCAACGCACTTGCGTGGAGTTTCTTATTAGGGCCGGGCAAGAACTCCCTAAATCTTCATTTCAAGCTAGATGCCTCGGGGGCGGCCCAGAGGTGGTAGCCGCCCAGGACTTCGCGAACGTACACTGAGCGAATCTGGGGCTTACAAGTGAAGCAGATTCCGCCACCTGAACTTCAAATCCGCATCCGCAAGCCACTAATAAATCTTGCTATCGTATGCAGCTTGCAAATTCGCTGATCGGGATGATGAGGAGTCCCACCTTCCCAAATAGTGGTCCCTTCCGTTCAGCGAACCGATGCAGAACCCCGAGGCCTCGTGCTTGCGAAGCTAGCGGACTTCGTTTCGAGATAGACGTGGCATAGCGTATTCCTTTCTGCGGAAAAACGGTAATTACCGTTTTTCAAAGGTATGTACGCTTTATTGTTGTTCAGTAGGTTTCGGCCACAATATGTAGCGAATCGTAAGGTTGATGTTACAACACCCACGGCAGGATTCGAAGAATCGCAAGAATCGCAAGGAAAAACGCAAGCTGCGGCGGTTGGTGGTAACGCGGGTGGTAACACAAATGAAGAAAGCGAGTTGCTCGCGGCTTGGCGTATTGCAAGTAACGATCAAAGGGCGTCGGTCCGCAAGGCACTAGGCTTGCTATGAATCTTCGCCACCCATGAAATCCCGAACTTTCCTTTCAAGCACTCTTCTCAACTCTTTTTCCTCCTCTCCCAAAAGGACATAGAGTCTGATGGTGTAAAGCTTCGCGTCCGCCAATAGTTTCATTACCGAACTCTCGTGCTCCGCAATTGGCTTCGACCCCGTTTTCGATGCAACCCTGACAGCTTGTTCCAGTTTTTCGCTCACTTTTTCGCTGCCAATACTTGATGCCGCGACTGTTCCACCCACTTTGGTCAGTGACAGAGCTTTCTTCCAAATGTAAAAGCGATTTTCATTCAACGAAACTTCTCTCGCTAGCTCTCTACGACAGCTTCCAATCAAACTAAGGGCTTGCTCGTAGTTCTCCTCCCCATCGACTTTGAAGAACTCTTTCGCGTAAATCATCCTGGGTGGATTCCTACCGAAGAGCGCGTCGAGTCGGAGGTGCAAATCTGGCTCACCTTCCTGCGCGCGTAGCTCCCGCAGCTGATTCACCAACTCAGTATCATCGAAGTCAGCCCACGTACCGTCACTTATTCGGTCTAGAATTGACTGCTTGCTTGCCGTCACAATGTCTCTCTTAAGGGCTTCCACGATGACGTCTTTCAAAACAAGCTCGAGAGCTGCGACAGTCTTGTGAAATGAAACCTGTTGATAGTCAAACAAGCGGCATAAGAGGAAGTGATCTGCAGTCCTTAGAGCCCGTGGCTTGATACAGATTCGACTATTTTCGTCGACCATTAAATTTGCAATTAGGTAATCCAGATCGACGCTGCCATAGGGCAAGCCAGTGTGTAGAGCCGTTCGTAGCAAGTAGTCTATTCTGTCGGCATCGAGGTCGGAACTAACTAGATTCGCATACTTAGGCGGCCTGTTTCGATTGAAAATCGAAGAAATCTCATCTCCGTCATAGCCAAACTCGTTCAATACATTCTTGACTTCTTCGTCGTGCTCGAGGACTTCGGCTCCCAACTCTTCGTGCATCAGAAAAGATTCGCTTTGAGAGTCTCCAGGGTCATCCCCGCCTCCAACTCGCTTGGTCAGTTTTTCACTAAAGTAATTCTGTATCGCGTCTTCCATGGCGTGCGAAAAAGGGTAGTGGCCGATGTCGTGCAGTAAACCTGCTAGCCGATACCGTTGCACCTCATTATCATTAATGCTCGATTCGACGGTACGCAACTGGTTCAGGATCAGGCCGGTAGTGTGGCAGACACCCACGGAATGTGCGAATCGTGAATAGTCCGCACCCGGATAGACGTAATATGCCATTCCAAGCTGCTTGACATCTCTCAGTCGAGCGAAACTCTTAGTGTTGATTAGATCTAGCTCTACCTTTGTAATGCCGATAGATCCATGGACCGGGTCGGCGATTCGCTTGCAAAACTCCAGCATGGGCTCAGCCTACTAGGTTGAACCGCCTCAGTGCGGCAAACGCTTGGTTGGTAAAAGGAGCTAGTTCCGCTTTTTTTGTCTCTAAAGTTTCGCGTGCGCCCTCTAAGTCCATTCCAGATACTTTTATCAAGTAGTCGAGGGAAGCTAGGAGTTCTAACCACTCATGTTCGTCCTCAAGCTCCACATCCTGCGGAACTTGGAAGAGTTCTTTGGCCCTGCGTAACTGCGTTTTCATGTTGTCAATTAGCTCAAATTCATTCGAGTCGTCGTCCCCAACGTTAAGAGCTTCTTTTAGCGAGTAGTAATCGGCGGTGAGGTTCGTTGAATAGGGCCCTCGCAAGTACCAGCTGAAGCGATAGCCGAGATCTGCGCCTAATCTTTGAGCAAGATACACCGCTTTTTGAAGACGGATTCTATTTTCGATTTCTCCAATTTCAGCCTCAACGCCCATTTCATCTAGGCATAGCTTAAGAGTTCGATTCTTCGCTTCCATATCGTTGACCAAACCAAGATTCAGGAGAGGATTTAAGAATACGACTAGTGGTATGATCGTTTAGCCAGCCAATTTGGTCAATTCCAGTCAACCAAACCTTTCTGGGGAGGTGGGGCGTAGTGGGCGAAGTTTCGTTGCTGAGAACGGTGGGGCTGTCAGGATTAGGTTCTCAGTTGTCGAGGCATCGCAATGCGGAGGGACAGAGCTGATTAATCACCGACGGGCTAGAGTCCGTGGTTCTCTTTCTCCATCAGGATTACGAACAAACAGTTTCTGCGGACGATGGATTTACATTGGGAGCGAGCACTGCCTTCTCTCTAGGGCGGTGAAATTCCTATACCACATCACCTGTAAAAAAATCGCTCCAGGATTCTTGCACGCAAAGAAGTCGTTGGATGTAGGGGGGTTAGAGTTTGGTGATCGGCGAAAGAAATTTCTGATAGGGACGTCTTCGTCACCTCAATGAACTCAAAATCATCTATTTCCCAGTTCGATTGCTCGCGAATTATCTTCTCACACTCCTTTGCCGTGAGCGCAATACTCACCAATCCGACAACGCCAAGGTTCATGATGTTCAATTCTTGCAACGCCGTGAGCAAGGTAAATGAGCATTCATGAGCAGGTATCCCAAACTCTTCTTCTAGGCCCCTTAGAGCGCAGTTCTTGAACGTAGCCTGTGCATGAAAATCGCGATCGGTGAGCTGTTCCTCAAACGAAAGTGACCAGTGACCAGGCGCGTATTCCGACTTTTGGGACCGGCGCGCGAGTAGGGTTCTCGGAGGTTGGTCTGCAGTCACCGCAATTGCGTGGACCACCGCTAGTCCAGGGAGCTGGCAGGCACCTAATGGTAACGGCTCGATCCAGTCTTTGCTCCCTTCCATTGTGTGTAGCCATTTCTCAGGCGTGAGACGCAAGGCTTCGTGGAAGTGTTGTGCTAAGGACCACGTGGTCTCTGCCAGCGTTGCGACGAACCGTTGTCCTGCACATTTGATCGAAGTAAATCTATATTTCTGTTCCCAATTCTCGACGTCTCTTCCCGAAGCCAGATGTTCATCAATGCAACGGGCTACCAAATCGCCAGGCTTAAGTGAATGGTCGATATTGACCTCTTCTTCTGAGAATCCTCTGGGCGGCGCATCTACAACTTCCACCGCTTGCGAGTCCGCAATCCAGAGGTCAGTTTCAAGAGCAGACTCATCAGTGGATAGCTCGAGCAATCCACGTGAAGTGACGATTTGACCTCGCGCTTTCGCAAACAGAGATGCACGTAATAAGAGAAGTCGATACAGTTGCCTTTCTTCGGAAGCCGGCAAACGTAGCAGCTGGTCGCGAAGTCCTTGGAGGCAGCCTTGCCTAACCTCACTGGGAATGCCTTCTTCAAGGATTTCGTTTAACAAAGCGTCACGCATTTTTGGACCCGTAAAATTTGAAAGAGCCAGAGCAACTTCTCGCCTCGCGAAATTCTGATCGTGGTTCAGCATTTCGACCAGCCTGTCACGGATTGCACTGCTGTAGCTGCGTTCTGCGAAGGTCGAACGAATGTACCGGGCGTAATCAGTCACAATTCGCCAATCGGTGTACTGTTTTTTTTCCTTCGGCGTCTCATACAGCTCAAGTTCTTCAAGGATTTCTTCTTCTGTTCGAGGCAATAACTCAACTCTAGGATCTAGTCTATGCAGTGCCTCTGTCGCAACACGTCGGACGATCGCGGGGATCTCTGGTTGGAATCGGATTCGATTGAGCAAGTCACTGGTCTTGTCAAAATCCCAGAGTAGCAACCCGCTGGCTTGGACAAGATAGAGCAAAGAACGCGGGTCAGAGTTTTTTGTTGGCGGGGAGTGTTTGAGCAGAGCCAGTTGCTCGTTCGCATATTGAGTAAGCACCTCAAACGCTTCAGCTGAGCTGAATCGAGCGAGCGCCTCAATGAATCTACCTCGGTAAGTGAATTTATTGAGACAGCTCTTCAGTACATGGATGGACTTTTCGCTGTCAATACCTTCAGGTGGAACGGCAAAGGCTGATCCAAGCGTGCTAGCTGCTTCCTGAGTTATGTAAGTCGGCTTACGAATCGTCGAGCGAACTAACGCTACATGACTGTCATCCTCCGGATCCAGTGAGTCCGCTCGTTGGCCCTCTAATGCCTCCAGCATAAATGGAAACAGCAACTCAAACTTTGCTTTGAGCACATGAGTTACAGCCCATGACTTCGTCATCGCGCTATCGATGTTCTTGAATTTCTTGTGGTCCAAAATCGCAAGAAAGTTGTCAAACAGTTTCGCCAACTCGTCATACTCGCCCAGTTCGTGGAGTGCTTGGACAAGCGACGACAGTAGGGACCAACCACAGTCCTTGCCACATCGCTCGCAAAGTTCTGCGATTGCAGCGCTTCGTTCGTTTGAGGCTAACACGCTTCGTACCATCACATGATTATCAAGCAAGTCATGACGCTGCCGCATAAGTCTGCCACCAAGCGATGAACGTACCGTCAAAACTCCCTCGTCAAGAAGCCGCGTCAGCACTGTTGCGTATTCTGTTAGATAACCTTGCTTTTCAGAGAACCATTTTGGTCCGACCTCTACTTCATACGATAGCTGGTTTAATTGTTGTTCTCCGATTGCCTCGAGCAACCAAGATCTTCCGTCCCCTTCATGATCGGAGCTATCGTCGGAGGGTTGTGTAATTGTGTTCCAAACTTGAGCGAGGAATTTATACTCGGTGTTCGGGAAGTTCGGCCAGTTTTGGGAATGCCTGATTGCAAGATCGAGAAAGAATGGAATCGACACAATGGGACTTGCAACTGTTTCGTCCGACTTGAAACGAGTGTGGGCATCTAGAAGTCCAATGACTTGATCGCGTGGCAAGTTTTCGATCTCGCAGGTTTCAACGCTTACCTTTCCTTGGTACCAAGCGTCCCAAACTTCTTTGCGACATGTAATGTAAATTGGAGCAGCATCAGCAAGTGTGTTGAGTGTTGTGCGCAATCCTTCTTGATTAGGATCGGCGGGATCTGCGAACCGATCGAGACCATCGACAACAAAGACAATCCTCCGTGAACGACCTGCGAGATGGCTATCTGTGGGTGGATTACGCCAATATTCACATTTTTCTGCGAGCGAAGTAGAGGCGCCGTGAAGTTGCTCAAGAATGCTACGGCAACCGGCTCTCAAGTCGTGATGCCTGTCGGGTGCGATAACAACGGGATAGTAAGAGGGGTCACTCAGTAGTTGCGAGATCTTTGTCGCCGTTAGTACGGTCTTCCCGCTACCCCCAGATGCTAACAGGGCAACTGACCCGTTTCTTTCATCTGTAGGTGGGGGAAAGTAAGTGTCAAGGCTCTGATCCCAAAAACGAGTCTGCGGCAATTGGTTGTTCGACCATTCGCGTGCATGCCGTCGCCGTTCGTCTAGAAACTGCAAAACGTGGCTGTCTAAAGCGTGCTCCAGTTTTCGCTTAGTGGCACGTGACAACCGATAGTCACTGAATTCCGTATGGGCTTCAATGAAATGTATATCGTTTGTACCGACCAGTTGTCGTGCAAGCTTCGGTGCGTACTCGACTGCAACGATCGGTAGATCAAATTCGCGGGCGATCCGCAGTTCATCGGTTATGTTTGTCGGCTGTTCAACAGCTTGAGGCGTTGCGATGAGCAGTACGTAGGGCTTAACCGCACCGTCGGGTTGCAAGGCTGCTTGAATTTCGTCCCTCCAGTTCTCCGATGCCCTTATGTCGTCAATATCCAGGAAAGTCAAATAACGAAGATACTGCTCAACGAAGGTTTTGTATTCTGGCCCGAGATGGGCAACATCTTCGGAGCGACTGTAGCTAATAAAAACTTCGTAGGGCATTCTAAGGTTCCGAGGTGATTGTCTCGATGCAAGGAAACGGGAATCACTCAAATGTCGAAGCCGTCACGGTCGACGATTATTCGCCATCTGATCAGTTCGTCCAGCAACGTCTGCTCACCACGCATAACGAGTACACGGAACTGATGCTCTAGCTTGACGAGTTCATTTTTATCGGCAGGCGAGTTTTCAAGTTCGCTTTGCAATTCGGCAAGTGAATGCTCAATGATAAATAGTTGATTAGCAGTGAACTTGTACTGTCGGCTAAGGGAGCCTAGGTTGAATACAGACCGAATAGCCAAGACTGCTCCCATCAATGCTGGCAAGAATAGGCCGATAATCCTGAACGCATCCATAACATGCGCCGCTGGCGTTGCGAACTTTACATTTGAAATCTCCGCCGCCAAACGCACAAAGGCAAAGAAAGAACTACCACAAGCGAGAAATGCAAGTAAGCACGCGACGGCGAATAGTATCTTGGAGGTGCGATCGACATCGAGGGCGGCAGAATTCATCCAGGCAATTTGCTTGCCAATGCGTCGGTGCCGAAAACACCGTACACGGTCAAGCAAGTCGGGAAAAACTGGCGAGGTTGGAAGGGGGGATGTAGTTTTGTTCAACCACTTCCAAGGACGTTCGAGTTCCACTGATAATTCTGACTCGATGGTTTTTGCAGACGCTGTGGCAATCCTCCTAACTCTCTCCTTTACGGAGGGCTTGTCTGATTCAGCGAAGGGGCCGCTGTGTCCCAACGCCAGGTACTGATCCCTCCTGAGGATTTCGGCCTTCGTTCGGTTAAGTACCCATGCTGCCGTGGGTTGCTTGTTCAAAATGATCTGAAAGAGCACGTAACACAACAGCACAGCCTTTCCAAGGAGCAGCCCATCACCGAAGTAGGATCCTGGCCAGACGATCTGTTGTAGAACGACGATGAGTACTGCGAGCGACGCGGCGATTTGCGTCGTCAAAGCCATAGCCCGGAAACGCCCTTGCTGTCCAGTTATGTGAGGCAGCAAATCGTGTTGTGCTCTATGAATCAGACCAATTTCGTCAAAACCTGAGACCTCCATTACATTGCTAGGTAATTGTAATTTTGCTTTCTCGTGTTGCTCGACCTTTTTGCGGACTAGGTGGAAGTAAGAGTGCCGGAGAACGACATAACCGAAGCCCGTAACGCATAATGAAGCCACTGGGACACCAATAGCGCCAACAGCAATCTGCAACCATTCTGGCGCAAGCTTCGTTCCAGAAGTAAAAGACAGGTATAGCGATAGAGAGAAGGCTATCAGGCAGACCAGATTAAGAAAGAACCTTCCGTGTTCCTCCAACAATTCTGTTCCCACGGCAACTTTTCTTCTTGGTGATGGCGCTTGAGAATGGGCTTTTGATGTGGGCGAAGTCATGTGCCGTAACCTTGAAAATTGAACGATAGAATTTGTTAGGATTGTACGAAAGTTAGCCGTCCGAAACTCAGCAAGCATATTGCAATCCAACCAAAACTATCGAAAACCGAAAACGACCCTTGTGTGGATTGTGAATCGCATGTTTTGTTAGGAGGACGTTAAGCTTAACAGAGTGAGAAATTTCGCTTAAATCGTCGATGTGGTGGATTCTGTTATGTTCAAACTCTTGGGATTTTGACTCGGCAAGGAATTCGCCTTCGACGCGAGTTGCTAAGGAATCCACAAACGCCCAGGCGTTCTACCTTCGCAACTTTTGCAACTTTCCGTCAGAGTTGGAGCGAATTGGTTAAAGAAGTTTTCCCACATACCTCAGCGTGTGTGAGCGTGTCAGGTCCGCGCCTCGGAGGGTGCAAGTCTTGGCCCCTCCTTTTTGAATGGGCCCACCGCAGGGCTTTGTGCCGTCATTGGGGATTATTTCCGTGGACGCTGCTGCAAATTGATTGATGTAAGAGACAGCCTCCACTCGCAAGAGCACAAAGGTTCCTTTACGGGGGGCAGGGAATCTGGCCGCGCTCGGCAAGCGACCTATCGTATTCGTCTGCGTGTACTTCCACAGAATTGCAGGAGTTGGGGCTTTAAACCTGGTGCGGTTCTTCAACGTCGATAGCTGTACCGACACTCGCATTTCCACTGCTGAAAACGGGTGGGGGCTGACAGGAATTAGGTTCTTTGTTGCCAAGCTTCGCAATGCGCGGAGAAGAAAGCCCCAGACATTCTCAGATACAGTCCGGAGTCAATTCGAATTCGTCTCGAAAAAATCGGAGCTGTTCTGAACGTTTTTGTAGGCCTCAATAATGGGAGGCCTACTCGGTCCACGTCCGGCGACGGTACTTTCCTATCTTACGTTCCGCCTCACCTAAGGCCGGGATTGTGTCAACATCACAAGCCGTTATGGTAGGCCGTATGCCTAGTTGATCCCTGGGCAGCTTGAACTGCTGTCGGCTGATCCCCGGCGGTTTCAGCGGGTAGCTCGGTAGCTCCGAGCGTGTGGATGCGAAGCGGGACGAATCTATCCGTCCTGCTTCGCATTCGGCCCGATGCGAGGATAGATGATGCTCCGAGACGAAGACGCTCTGGTTAGTGAATGCGTCGCTTTGCTTGACAATCTTGTTCTGACGCGACTAGCCGTTCACAAGTTTGTCCAAACTATTGATGACATTTCGAGTTCAAATGCTCTGGATCAAGTGGTAGCCGTTGCAATAAAGGAGCTTATTGACGCAGTACCAGAAAAAGAGACTAGAAGCCAATTGAGCAACTGGATGCAATCGTTGCCAGAGACCGAAGATTGGTGGTTCGATCCGAATGCGCAGCACTCCACGCATAGTAGCCTAAGTGGGAGCTTGCCCAGTGACGTTTACGTTCTGCGTGATGCAATTCTCACGGTGCGAGAGCATAGCAAGCTCATTGATGATGCCATATTCAATTTTGGCGCGGGAGCAAGCGAGTTCATTAGTGTTTGGCATTCGGGTCTAAGAGTGGCATTCGAGGATTCCGCTGCCAATTTGTCCCACGCAATCTCGTGCATTAAGGCTAAGCCTGATGTAACTAGGGCATTGAAGCGAAGGGCTATAGTCACACTTGTTGAATCGGTTAATACATACCCCAAAGCAACCGAGAAAAGTGTTGATTTGGCAATTCAAAAGCCTACGGGGCTACCAAAGAACCGGCAGCGTTTCGTGGATGGTTTCTTCGAGTCTGTGGACTGGAAAACGCGCCAGGCCCTCGTTCGGAAGGTTGCCGCAGCGATATGGCCAGAAGAATTTGTTACACACGGTGATGAGATCATCGCGAAACGCCTGAGTCCATTGATTAGCAACACGAATGCCTCGCTCTTGGAGAATCACCACCAAATGACCTTCCGCAAGCGCGGCGACTATATCGAACTAGAGACTTGGTAGGACTTCCAAATTTCTTGCGAAACTCCAACGGTTTTGCAAGTTGCTCTCCGCTCTATTTTGCCTGTCTCATTCTTATTTGGGAGGGCTAAAGCTATGACGTTGACGAAGGAGCGGGACCGCGATCCACTGATCGATGTTCCGACTTCCGCTGCAGTTCGGTTGCGTTTGCATCGCGTGCTTCAAGAAGCTAAGAAGCTGCGTATTCTGCTCCGTACTGCAAGCCAAATTGAGCGCATAGACTCCGCTAAGCTGGAGGGTCGCACCGATGGCTGAACGTTCTCCGGTATCGGAGTCTTTAATACTACGCGACGCTGACGTGGCTGCCCTCGCTGAACAGGTAGCGACGATGGTGGTGGAGCGGCTCGCTGCGACTGTGGCACCAGAGCGTCGAC
>DNPC01000691.1 GCA_003501565.1 Planctomycetaceae bacterium
CCTTTCCGAAGGCTGGCAAGAACTGGCCGAGAGTCGCGTTGTCGCTCGTCTGCGGCAGGTTCCCTATGTACAAAATTTGGAAACCGAGTTGATGCAGCAGTGGGAGAATCCACCGCCGCAAATGCAACAAGCCAAAGCGATCTTTGAGAGCCCAATGGTTCAGAACATCCTTCGATTCTTGAAGGATGCCACCAGCGACGAAATGTTCGCCTATGGGGATGGCAAGTGGACCGAGGCGTTGCAAGGGCTTGTTGAGCTCAACAATTCGTTCTCCTACGCGATGGCTGGCGGTGAAGAAGGTATTGAACAGTATGTGACGCAGCAGTTGGCGACCGACCTGAACAAGATCGAGATCCCGGGCTTGGTGCTTGGATTCCGATTGAGCGATCAGCAAAACGCAATGTTCCAGTTGAACGCCCTCGAAGCAATCATTCGCACCGCTGGCATCCAAGCGCCCGAACTTGCAGCAGTGCTTGAGAAATTCGAGCACCGTGACGTTGAGGACGGTACTGTTTTGACCATCTCTCTGGATACTTCACTCATTCCACTGGAAGAGATGAGCGAGCGTGAACGAGAAGTCGCCGAGCGCTTCGTGCAAGCCCTGTCAGGCCGTTCGCTTGTCTTCAGTATGGCCGTTCGAAACAATATGTTTCTTCTGGGGATTTCAGAAGACGCTACTTTGCTCGATCAAGTTGGTGCTAGTGATTCGACGCTCATCGAACACGAAGCAATCGACGTCTTGAAAGCGGAGCTGCCAGATAACCTGCGCCAAGTTGGTTACTTGTCAAAAGATTTTCGCAATGGTGTTTGGCAAGCCAACATGGATGATTATGCCAGTCGCCTTGCTACCCAGGTAACACTACCACTCAGGCAGGCGGCCGACCGAAATCCTGCAGCACTCGAGTGGATCGAGGCCATTAAGGCGGACGCGGAGACGATTGATTCCTTCTTGAGCGCCAATTCCCCTAGCTACGGCCCGTTGTTAAGCTGGCAATTTAAGACTCCCACCGGTGCAGGTGGACGGGTCTACGATTGGACTGACACCACCGCACTCGAAAATGCGAATCCGCTGGATATCCTCAATCATTCTGGCGGCCAACCCTTGTTGGCATTCGGTATATGTCAAGCAGCTGATACGCCGGAAGCCAAGGAGGCGGCGAAGTTTCTCATCGATCTTGGCGAGCGTCACGCGAAGTACGCAATTGCGATGGGACCTGATGATCCAGAGCGGCGTGGTGAAGCTGAAGTCTTGGCCGGTCGAATCGTAGGCATGATACGTGAATTCGTCGAAGTCCTAGAAGGTAAGATTGTTCCTGCCCTGTCCGATCGCCAAACGGTGTTCGCGATGGCCGGCCAAATGACCATCAGCGAGCTGAATGGGAATCCGCTGCCCAAACCACTCCCGGTGCCCGAACTAGCACTTAGCTGCAAAGTCAACAACCAGGAGATCTTCCTGAGCGGATGTGCTGACTTGTTGAAAATCCTCGATGACGTCGTGGCGTTGGTCAAAGAAATGAATCCGAATGCGATGCCGCCTGAGTACGCAATTCCGCGTCCTCAAGAGGATACGATTCAGGGAGGACGCCGTTTCTACTACAAGGAATTTGTAGATGCGATCAGAATCGAAGGCGTCAATCCTCAGATCGCAATCAACGATGATGTTGTCGTGTTTGGCTTCAGTGAAAGACAAGTTGATGACATGCTGAAGGGGCGTTCGACAAACATTCTGCCGCCATGGGTTAGCTCTGATGATGCAGTAGCTGCCGTGTCGGTCGTAGACTTTGCCGGCATCACCAAGCTTATTCGCCCTTGGGCAGAGTTTGGTTTGCTTGCGAACGTTGGTTCCCTGACAGAGCCGCTTGGGCCTGGTCCAGGGCCAATTCCAACCGGCAACGATCTCTTGGAAATGTGGGACTGTTTAACCAGCTTGGGCAAGGTAACGGGAACCTCCGTTGTCGGCGACGATGTCGTTGTTTCGCGCTGGGCTTGGATGGAACAGTGATCCTGTGACCGACTAGCTTGAATTTGGGAGGCAGTTTCGGTTTGCGCCAGCCGCCGAAACTGCCACCGATCAAGTTCGGTTGACATTGCTTTGAACCACTTTGCTCTGTTCGGGAGCTCAGCGCCGACGGAAGACCCCGCGCATTTTCTTTGGCGGAGGTCGAGCACCTAACTGAGTTTGCGGATGAATCTTCTAATCGCCTCGCTGGCACGTCTAATTGCGCAGAAACGCTTTGTGGCGTGGACTTGCGTCGCTATCGTCTCGCTGGGAGCTTGTATTGGTTACTACGATGCAAGCCTTGTGACGGACATCTTTGTCGCTGAAAAAGACAGTAGCTCGGACTTGGATTCGTCTCCTGGTCGCAGACAAGACGGCCCTCCTCCGAACGTTCAGCCGCTTAGCCTTTCTTCTGCCTCTGCGGCACTTGTGATTGAGGCAGACGAGTTTTTTACGCCCCAGTGCTCAGAAGCTCTGCGGTCTGTCGCGCGTCGATTGGAAGAACTGCCCCAGGTTGCGGGGGTATTGTGGATCGATCGGGTGCCTGTACTAAACATCTTCGGGTTGAAAGAGCCCGTCCTTCCAAGTGCAAATGCGTCCGAGGCACGGTTTGCTGCCGCTCGACAAAAAGCGATGGATAACCCGCTCATTGGCGGCCAACTCATCAGTCGCGATGGCAAGACGATGCTGATGTTGCTTGAATTCGACTATCGCCACGTCTTTGAAACTGCGGCGATCACGACTGATCTGTCAGATATCGCGATGCAAGCAGCCGCGGAGGAAGGTGCTCGGTTAAAGTGTCGGGTTACCGGCCAGGTACCGATGTTTCTAGCCGCAATGGAGTCTCATGAACGCAATCAGTTGCGATTTCAGTTAATCGGTTATGGAATGATCTTGCTTATGGCAGTCATTCTGTTTCGTGGCTTGCGGGCTGTTTTGATCGTAGCCAGTGCACCGCTCATCGGTGTGTTCTGGACGTTGGGCTACATCCGTTTTTTCTACGATATGGGGGACAACCCCCTCGTCGATGTCGTCGTGCCGGTCCTCGTCTCCCTGGT
>DNPC01000436.1 GCA_003501565.1 Planctomycetaceae bacterium
GCGAGAGTTTGATTTGGATTGGCTCGACCGCGCGGCACAACCGCAGCAGCCTCTCCGCCCCAGATCAACTTGGCGCCGCTCTCACCGAACCGTTGCCAGCGGCGAAGCGTTAGCTCCGTAGGCGTTCCATCTCGATTGGCATCCCAACCTTCCATCGGATGGATGCACCATCGATTGCCGACCGTGAATCTGCCAATCCCCAAGGGCTGTGCGAGCGGTGAAGAATCGGCTGAGCTAAGCAATGCTTCGTCACATGGAATTGCAACACCCAAGTGATCTAGATGGGCCTGAAACTTCTCAACGGTCCGCAGCTGGGCAATCTTGGGGTATTTAGGCTTCATAGGAGAAGGCTAATCCTGTGGTGAAATACGAATCGGGTTCTGTCGTGATAGACAAATTCATTCACTAAACCGCCGACCAGAGCAATTCGGATGGTTTATCCAGATGCAAGCGTCAGTTCTACATGCGACAGTCGAAAGGTCCGTAAGCTTCCATCGGCACTAAAGCTTATCGAAACGCTACGTTTCTTGCCATGTCCGCTCGAAGAGACAATACTACCCTGCCCGAACGTCGGATGAACGACCTCACTACCTGGCTGAAATTGCTCCCACTGGGCTTGGTCGTCATTCGCTGGATCCACCAGTACGCTGGCCGGGATAACGCCAGGGATTCTCGGAACAAGCTTCTTCGATTGTGCTCGGGCGGCCATCTCTTCTTCAGATAATTGACAAGCATCGTCGAACATCGGCTCCGACTGGTCATATTCTCCTTCAGAAACTTGGCAAATTTCATCATCCCACGAAACCTTGGACGTATCAAAGTATTCCTGGTCGCCGGTGCCTTCATAGTAGTCGCTGCTCGCTTCCGTTTCATCCACGAGAGTCATTTCGTCCCGCGGCAGCTCCAGCAGGAACGAACTTGGCACACCTGACCCTTGACCGGAGAACCCGCGACGCTTGGCGTAGCTGAGTTGTAAGCGTTCTTTGGCGCGCGTTATACCTACAAACAGCAGCCGACGCTCTTCTTCAATTTCCATTGGATCGTCTTTGCTGCGCGAGTGCGGCAAAATATTCTCTTCTACCGCCAGCACATAAACGGCTCCAAATTCGAGTCCTTTGGCAGCATGTAGGGTCATTAACGTAACGCAGTCCGCTCCGGCGTTGAATTTGTCGCTGTCAGCCTGCAGCGCCGCAAATTCCAAGAACGCTTCAATTGCGGGCTTGTCGTCAGCCGCTTCGGCGTCCAGCTCCGCCGCCTCAGCTAATAGTTCGTCCAAATTGGCCACCGCGTCGTTGCCGCCTTCCTCAGGTTCACCCTGTTTTTCGAGGTATTCGCGATAGCCAGTTAGCTGCACCGTGACGTTCAGTAGATCCAACAATGGACCATGAATGATGCTACTGATCTGGTCATAGATCTTGA
The DNA here is from genome assembly GCA_003501565.1 of Planctomycetaceae bacterium. Taxonomy (GTDB): domain Bacteria; phylum Planctomycetota; class Planctomycetia; order Pirellulales; family Pirellulaceae; genus Aureliella. The sequence goes on from DNPC01000436.1 coordinate 1,420, forward strand.
GGAATTTGCCAATCGCTTTGGCAGCTCTAGCATTTACCAAGCCAAACTGTGCCGCTTCCCGAAACGCCTCCAACAGCGGCTTGCCTGTCGAATCGGCGTGCTCTTGTACCTGCTCAATAGACTTCTTGCCGATACCACGCGCTGGCGTATTGATTGCCCGGCGCAATGCCACGTCGTCGTCTGGGTTATAAACTAGCTGCAAGTAGCTTATCAGGTCCTTGATCTCTTTACGCAAATAAAAGCGGAAACCACCAACTAACTGATAGGGTATCTGTCGCCTCAGTAGGGCCTGTTCAATCAAGCGCGAATGCGCATTGGTACGGTACAAGATGCCAAAATCTCGCAGTTCGAATTGACCACGTTCACTTAAGATTGCGATCTGATCTGCGACGTCTTCTGCTTCCCGCCGGGCTGTCGGGTAGACAGCTAGTCGAACTTTCTCACCACCATCTCGCTGCGGAATCAGGGTCTTCTGTTTGCGATAGGTGTTGTACTGAATCAAGCAATCTGCCGTACTCAAAACCTCTGGAGTACTTCGGTAGTTCATCTCCAGACGTACGGTTTGCAGCTCAGGATAGTCCCGTTCCAAGTTCGAGACATTCTTGATACTTGCCCCACGCCATCCGTAGATTGATTGATCCGGATCTCCGGTTGCTGCCAAATTGGGGTGATCAACACACAAGTGTCGAACAATCACATACTGCGCTAAATTCGTGTCCTGATACTCATCGACAAGCATGTATTGAAAACGTGCATCCAATTGTGCTCGCAGCTCAGGACTTGTCCGCAGGATTGTCGCAACATGCATCAAGATGTCATCGAAATCTACGGCGCCGCTGGATAACAATTCTCGTTGGTAATAGGGATATACCTGGCTGACCTGATATTCATCGCTGGACAGCGATTCACCCTCGAGAATCTCCGGTGTAATCAAACGATTTTTATAAAAGCTGATGCGATTTGCTAACTTAGAAAGCGACACATGGGTCAGTTCAAAATTAGCGCGACGAATGGCTGCCTTCAGCGCTGATTGAGAATCGTCGACATCGTAGATACTAAAATTCTCAGACAGTCCGACGAGTCGCGCATATCGACGCAGGAGCCTGACGCAAAACCCGTGAAACGTCCCCAACCAAACATCGCTAGGTCCAACAAGTTGTTCAAGTCGGCCACGCATTTCTTGTGCGGCTTTGTTGGTAAATGTCAGAGCCACAATGCGCGATGGCTCAATCCCTTGCTGAATCATGTGAGCAATGCGGCAGGTTATCACTCGCGTCTTGCCACTGCCTGGGCCAGCCAACACCATTAGCGGACCGTGAATCGTGCGAACGGCTTCTGCCTGAGCTGCGTTTAGGTTTTCAAGGTATGACGGAACCATCGTATGCTAGCAAAGCAACGTGAGAAAATGTTTGGACGAATCGAACCCTACCGTTATACTCTGGCAGCGTTGACTTCGGAACGAGCCGAAGCGACACACACCGCCGCCCATTTGTAGGCGGTCACTATTCTTCTGTCAGAATGTTACACGGAGGTAATGTCATGGCCCGTACGCGCATCCCGATCAGTCAAGCAGACGAAGACGCTCGCATACGTCGGGAACAACTCGATTTGAGTACCGCTGAGATCGGACTATCTGTTCGAACTACCAACTGCTTAGAAGAAAAAGGCATCTTCACGGTGCGTGATTTACTTCATAGCACCCCCAAAGATCTTCTAAGCATCTCGAATTTCGGTGAAAAGACCCTCGAAGAAGTCTACACCGCACTGGAAGAAAAAGGCTACTACCGCCCTAATCGCCAACCGCGTTAAACTTGGATCCGAGCGCTGCAGGCGCTACTCGCCGGCGCCAAACACGCTAGCCCGTCAAGGCGATGCGATGCTCCTTGCAACCGCCCGGCGATGATGACGGATGGTCGAGACGGCTCTATCGAGATCCCGTACACAGCCACATCCCGTACACAGCCACCACCGAGCCCTGTGAGCTCATCGGATAAACGGGTTGGTGGTGGCACTCGACCGGCAGTCCAG
>DNPC01000723.1 GCA_003501565.1 Planctomycetaceae bacterium
CTTGGGAGTACATGAGTCCCGAACAAGCCGTACTCAATCAACTCGATGTCGACACCCGAACAGACGTCTACTCACTCGGCGTAATGTTGTATGAGTTGATGACCGGTATCACGCCTTTGGACCGAGAGCGGCTTCGTCGGGTTCAGCTGCAAGAATTGCTGCGCATCATTCAAGAGGAAGAGCCCCCCAAACCGAGCACGCGTCTCTCCGGTACTGCTTCCAGCACGAAGTCGCTCGCCACCTATCGCACTGTTTCGCCTCAGGAGCTAACGCGATTCGTTCGCGGTGATCTCGACTGGATCACGATGAAAGCGCTCGAGAAAGACCGAAAACGTCGCTACGAATCCGCAAGTCGTCTGGCTGACGATTTGGGCAGATTTCTGGCTGGGGATGCGATTGAGGCAAGGCCGCCTACTTGGGGTTACCGTGCATCAAAACTCGTTCGACGCTACAAGCTGCCGATTGCAACTGCCACCCTTGCTCTCATCGGTTTGGTGGCATCGACATGCATCATCGCAGGCTTTTGGCTCAATTCACGGAAGCTCGCATCGCACCGACAGATGGCGATTGACGCGCTAATTCAGAAGCAAGTGGAGCTTGAGCAAAAGCAAGACCAATTGGTTAAGGAAAAACAACGCGTTCAAAAGAGTCGCTATCTGGCGGACATGCAGAATGCCTACTTTGCTTGGCTCGATAACGACGTGAATGAAGTCAAGTTGCTGCTAGCGCTCTATCGAAACAGCAAATCGATAGGATGGGAGTATCGACACTTGCAAGCACTCGTTGAAGAAGCCAACTACGAGGTCTTCGTTGAAACGCCATCACCGTTAGAGCTGGCGTGTTCTCCGTCAGAGGACCTGTTGGTCGTGTCGAGTACGACCAACAGTTCTGCCTTCACCGTTTTTCGTGATGGTCGACAAGTTGGGCAACTCGGGAAAGTAGCTCCAGGCAAGTGGTTGTTCCACTACGCCCAGTTCTCTGATTCAGGAGACGTTTTCCTTCGCTCCAGCGATGATTTTTCTGAGATCATCATTCATGACTCTTCAACTCTTGCAGTGAAGAGAAAGCTGAATCTTCCTGGTGAATTGCTCGGCAAAAGGAGTGTCCGTCGATTTGGTCGATGCATCTTTTCCAGAGACAGCCACGTTTGGGCGGTAGTACCCAACCTTGGGATTGTCCACTTTGATTTGTCACAACCCGTGAATCACGTGAAGCTTCTAGTTGAAGACAATAGGGTCAAAGAAAGAGGGCGACTCGCAGTTTCATCGGACGGAAGCAAACTCTTCTATAGTGCCGGCAAGAGACTGACAGCCGTCGACCTGGATGGCGAAAAGGCGCGCGTGTCGACTTCTGTCGAAACCGAGTCCAACGTTCTGGACCTTGTGGTTCTCGATCAGCACGGGCTTCTCGCGACGGCATCGAAGAACGGCGTCGTCGCACTTTGGAATGCGTCCGATTTGAGCGTGCACCGTGTCTTGAAGCAGTTTGACGATGAAGCGAGGAGCCTTGCCTTCTGGCCTTCCAAGAATCAACTGGTGGTTGGAGCCCGGGACAGGCAAGCAGTAATCTTCGACACCGAGAAACTGACGGAAGTTGCAGTACTAAGGGACACTAACGGCTTATATGCTCTCGAGTTTGATCGCGATGGCAATCTTCTCTTTGGAGCCTCGCGAGGTAGGGTCTGCCCATATCGCAAGCACCAGAAGGCAAATCAATTGCTCCCGATTCCAGGGAAACCCGTCAGCATCGATTTTGTGGATCGGCACCGGCTATTGATTGTATGCGAAAAATCGGGCTCGCTATTGCTTGTCGATTGCAATAGTGGAACCGTCGAACAAATTGACCCGAGCTTCGATGGAACGATCTCAGCTGTTTCGACACCCGTTGACGGAAATATTCTCGCTGTAGACAGCATGACACAAGCCATCGTGAGCCTGAATTTGGTCAGCGGAGCCACGGATACAGTGGGAACATTCGAAGGTCAAGGAAAGATCTCAGCTATTGAATTGCACGCTGGGCAGGTATTTGTCGGAACCGACACCGGTGAGGTCTATCTAGTCGAGAACTCAAAACAAACGCTCCTCTTCGACTCTGGCGTTGGAATGGTCCGAGAGATAGCACGCAGCTCGCCGGACAGCCTCTACGTATCCAACAGTGGCGGTACTGTATGCCACTACGAAGTCGGCGGCGGCATACAGAGACAAGAGTTCAAGGGAGATGTCCGAGCTTTGAAGGCAAGCAAAGATGCGATCGCAATCGGGCTGTACCACTCAACGCACAATAGCGGAAATCTTTTTCTCAAAGTGGCGAACCAGCTTCAACCGATAAGAGGGCACACTTTCTCGATCATGGATCTCGACCTGTTGCACGATGGAAGCACGATCGTAACGGCCGGAGCAGACCGAAGGCTCAAGTTTTGGGATAGAGCTTCTGGAGAACAACGTATCTCGTTGCATCTGGGAGGTGTGCCAAACGCGTTAGCAACTTCCCCGGATGGAACAACCTTCGCGTTAGCTCTACGTGAAGGATATGTCCAGGTACTGCGCGCCACAAATTGAGGTGAGCACGATTCCATGATTGACGAAGGAGTGTTTTCCCATGCGACCGAATCGCTTCGATGCAGGACTTTCGCTCGCTAGATCACAAGCGCCTCTTCAAAAGCTGAACAAGCTGTTTCCGCGATGGATGGAAACTTGATCCAACGGGGACCGAATCACGACCAATGACCAACGTTACCCAAATCCTAAACGCGATCGAGGCCGGCGATCCGCAGGCATCAGAAAAACTGTTGCCGTTGGTGTATGACGAGCTGAGGAAGCTAGCGCGCGCAAAGCTAAATCACGAACTTCCAGGCCAAACCATGCAGGCGACCGATCTAGTTCACGAAGCCTATCAGCGTTTGGTGAACGTAGCTGACGGGCAGCACGAAAAGTGGAACACCACGGGTCACTTCTTTGGTGCGGCGGCTGAGGCGATGCGGCGGATTCTCATTGATCGAGCGCGTGCCAAGCAAGCTCAGAAACGCGGTGGTGACTTGCAGCGAGTCGAGCTAGAAGGACTCGATCACCCGGCGGCACAAAAGCCCGAGCGATTGTTGGAACTCGACGAGGCACTTCAGCAACTTGAGCGAGAAGATCCAAAGAAGGCTGAACTGGTGAAGCTTCGCTTCTATGCGGGACTCACCAGCACGCAAGCTGCCCAAGCGCTCGGGATTTCACCTGCCACTGCCGACCGCGCCTGGGCGTACGCCCGCGCGTGGCTGAAGACCCAGATTGCGAACGACTGATTGTCGGACGAAAGAAACAGCGGTTGAAACGGAAAACCGATGGCTTACTTAACAAACCAGTGCACCGGTAGAAAGACGTGAGCGGTCTTGCGCCCGATGAAGGGATTACCCAGCGAGTTGAAGCAGCGTTGGCCAACCTGGATGACTTCACGTCGAGAGATCGCTCAACGTCTTTTCGTTCCTGGGCCGAATGCAAACTCGATTTGGCGTTACTCTTTGCTTGCTACGATGGGGCAGAACGAGTAGCGGCCGCTTTCAAGGTCCCTTCTGACTACGACATCTTCATGTCGAAGGTAGGCGGCGGCCTGACCGACGGCTACTTTGATTTCAGTCCACCTGATGTTGTGCTGAGCAATACCAAGTATGACGCCGAATTCTACGCAGATCCAGCGTTCGCGATTTCCGCCGATGTCAGCCCAGTTCACGGTTATTGGCTACCTGTAGGTGGTACTGACCACAAGTACATGAACTACCTTTGCTGCGACAGTAGCCTTGCATGTTACGGAACAATCTATCGCGGCGATGACGACCATCCACATTATCAGGATTCGCCCTATCGCGCCCACGATTCGTTTGTTGGTCTCCTCGAATGGATTGGCAAGCACGGACAAGACAAATGACCATGTCGTCCACCAAAGGACGGTTGGTGACGCTCTATTTGAGCGATGGCAGCAGTACGTAGCTCAGCGCGGCAAGGGCGACAAATCAGTCCTAGTTTTGAAGAGCAACGATGTCTCTACCTCGCCTCGGTTGCATCGCGTGGCCTTCGGCCCGAAGAGTGTGTCAAAGTGATCTTCAATACGCCAAAACGCTTCGCCCCCATCATGTCATCAAAAACGTCGTCAATCGATGGGAATGAAGCAGGGCCTAAGCAATCTCGGCAAAACGTCTCCCAACGCTCCGAGACTGCATCGACTGCGCGGCGAACGGCACTTGGTTAGACGCGATGGTGGCAAATTGCACTTCCGATGTCATGAAGCGATACCGACCGAATGTCGATCTCAGAGAAGTCGTCACCTGATTGACTTCACTGCCACGGGGTCGTGCTTAGAAAGGACAGGCTCCGTCGTCGCGATAGGAGGCCGTAGAACCCGGGATCTGCCGGTGCTTGAACCCTGTCACTCACATGGAACGCGATGGTGCGTTCTCTAAGGCACGGTCGTTTCCCACGTGATCAGTCGATCGTACTCCACTTCACCGTGACGGATAACACCGAGCGAGATTGCGAGCCGTTTGCGGTTCCGATCGGTTGGAAGCCCCGTCGCGATCTCCTTTCCATCGTAAAAGACGGTTAGCTCCGCATCCTGAAGCCAGACGCTGAGTGTGTGAAAAGAACCATCTGCCTCGTAGTCGGGAATCGTGAATTGATGCTGCTTGTATTGGGGCGCGGTACCGAACGATGTATCTCGATATGTCAGCACACCCTGAGCATCGATCGTCACCCGAAACCCCTGGGGTGTTCGCGCGCCAACCTCAGCGAAGTCAATGAACCAAGCCGGGTTCTCGCCTGAGATCGGACGCGCATTGACTTCAACTAAACCGTTTGTTCCAGTCAACGCTGTTTTCCGGTAGAAATGCAACCCACCGGCGTGGTTGAAATACCAAGCACCATCACGATTTCCACGGGGCTCACCAGCGGGAAGCGGCTGCATGCCAAATTCGCGATAGAGGGATGGCGGAATCTTCTGGTACTTCTCTACCGGCGCAACCGGGTCGACACAAACGACCGTTTGAAACGTGGATGCGTCCGACGCGGTGCCATCGAACGCTTGATCCGAGTGATAAACGGCGAGGGTGTCACCATCCGTCTTGAGACGCTGGGCCGGTGCAAAATCGGCAGCGTACCTCGCCGTCCGAGAGATACGAGCCTGTTCGATGTCTCCGCTGAACGTCATTAGCTCCCGTTGTACTTCCACCGGCGTGGTGCCAATTTGGAATGGCCGCGTTGATGGCCTGAGTGTCCCACGCAGATCTGCCTGGGCGACACAAGTTCCGTTGAGAAACATCCTCAGGCGTTTCCCATCAAACGTGGCCGCCACGTGGTGACGCCCTCCAGCCTTCAACGGGTTCGGATGGAGGATTTTTTCCTTTCCGGCAGTCGTGAACGCAACCGTTTCCCAACCCTCTTCGTTAAATGCCAATCGCAAACCACCTCGATCGACATTGCTCAACAGGATCTCATACCGAGATGGATAGACCTCCGGAATCACCACGATTGCCTCCAGGGTGATCGGGTGTTCGCCGGCATGCTTAATCGCAGTGGCGAGTGATTCCAAATTCAACACCGAGATCACTGCTGGCGCGACCGAGTTTGAGTTTGGGCCCGAAACCTCGTTTGTGCCCGGGTCGTTTGTGCCCGGGTCGTTTGTGCCCGGGTCGTTCGGGGTCGGGTCGT
>DNPC01000825.1 GCA_003501565.1 Planctomycetaceae bacterium
GTTTTCGGATAGGTTCTAAGTCTAACGATGAGACGTGCCTAACCATGAAACTTGGGAAGCGCGTTTGCCATCGTCTGGGCAGCGGATGCTACTGCGTCTTGCCAGTTCATGCCTGCAAACTCTTCTTTTTCGTAGGCAAAAATGATGCCCCGGGAGCTGTTGACGATGGCGCCCAAGTTGTCTGAATCGAAGCCATGAGCGACATCATCCGCCGACCCGCCTTGGGCACCGTAACCGGGTATCAAAAGCCAAGCGTTGGGCATCCGTTTCCGCATTTCGGCCAACTGCTCAGGGTAGGTCGCGCCCACTACGGCTCCACAATCGCCGAATTTGCCGTCACGCTTTTCGCAGTGCTGCTGTACGACTTCGGCTACTTGCTCACTGATCGTCAGGCTATCAGCCTTGAGGTCCTGGATGAAGCCGCTGCCTGGGTTCGACGTTTTGACTAGCACAAAGATGCCGGTACCAGTATCGCCAGCTCGTTTTACGAATGGTTCGAGCGTATCGTTGCCCAGGAAAGCGTTGATAGTTAGAGCATCACAGCCCCATGGGCTTGTTTCACCCAGATAGGCGGCTGCATATCCTTCGGCGGTCGACCCAATGTCACCGCGTTTGCCATCCAGCAAAACGAGCATCCCCGCCTTGCGAGCATGCGCAATAACACTTCCAAGCGCCTGCATGCCAGGTGGGCCTAGCAACTCAAAAAACGCGGCCTGCGGCTTAACGATCGGCGAGAACTCTACCGTCGCATCGATGACTTCGCAGCAGTATTTCGTCGTCCGGTCCGCGATGGTTACGAGATCTAGCTTATCCACGCCATCGGTGAACGCGCTTGGCAGATTCGCCCAACGTGGATCGAGCCCAACGCAAACGGCAGAATGTTTTTGCCGTACGGCCATTTCCAATTTCGAACCGAAATTCATCTTCGAATCCTGTCAAATACTTGCGTCATTCATAGCAAATCTTCATAAGTGAAGAGCTTATGCCGACAGGCTGCGTTAGGCTAGGCGGTAGCCAGTGCCTCCATTGAACCCGGATCATACATGGTGCCCGCTAACAAGGTCGAAACCAATCCTGCCCCAGCGGCGTAAGTGCCTTCTACGCGACTTAACATTGCGCCTCCAGAGCCTTCAGCGAAGTTTCGACTGAAGTTACGGCAGTGAATGCACTTACTTGTTCCGGCCTATGTACCAGAGCCATAATCCGGGTTATGCGTCTTGAGTTGACATGCGAGCGGTTCGCAGGCCGCTCAATAGGCAGCGATAAACGACGTTTGTGGTTGGAGTTAATCGCGTGGGGCAAACTGCTGGCGAGAGGCGTCTTGGTTGTTCACGAGAAAGCGACCGAAGCGCAAAATGGAACGTTGGCTGATCGTTAGCAGGCGAGCTCGAATTTTGAGCGGCGATTCGCTGCGAAGCGGTATTGTGCAAAGCGGTGACGTTTTGCTGGCCAAGAATCACGTTGAAACTGAATCGATATAAATCCCCCGATCAAGGTCATGTATGAACGCATCTCGCACGCTGTCGCTGGTACTTCTCGTGTACGTCTGTTGCGCTGGAGAACCGTCCCGGGCGGAGTCGAAAGACCGTCCGAATATACTCCTGTTGTTGGTCGATGATTTGAAGCCAGCACTTGGATGCTATGGTGATGCGTTTGCAAAAACGCCTGGAATTGACGCCCTGGCTGCGCGTGGAATGCGTTTTGAAAACGCATATTGTAACCAAGCGGTTTGCGCTCCCTCCAGATTCACTTTGATGCTAGGTTCGCATTCGACGTCGACCGGTCTGTACGGATTGGGTAGCCAACTACGACAGATCGTTCCCAATGCAGTTACGATGCCGCAATATTTTGCCAAGAATGGATATCGCACGGAGTCACTGGGCAAGGTGTTCCACATCGGACACGGGAATTTTGGCGATCCTGACTCATTCATGGTTCCCCACTACAAAGAACGGGTGATCGAATATGCAGATCCCAAGTCAAAACCTGGCGGTGACTTAACTCGCGAAGAGGCGATGTTTCAGAATGTAAAGCCGCCGCCGGGCGGAATGAATTCTCTCGCCCGGGGTGCTGCGTTTGAGAGTCCGGTGGTTTCAGATGAAGCTTACGCCGACGGACGCGTTGCACGCGAGACAATTCGGCGGTTACAGGCGGCTGGACAACGCGATGAACCATTCTTCATCGTGGCCGGGTTTGCCCGCCCTCACCTGCCCTTTTCTGCCCCCAAGCGATACTGGGACCTCTATGATCCAGACAGCATTCCATTGCCTGCCAACCCCGAGCTTCCCATCGGATCGCCTAAAGTAGCGCAAAAACGTGGCGGGGAAATACGCAACTATTTTCCGGTTCCAGATAAGAACGATCCAGCTGAAATCAGTGAATCGCTCGCACGAAAGCTGATACATGGGTACTATGCGAGTGCCAGTTATGTTGATGCACAGATTGGTAAAGTTGTCGAAGAACTAGATCGCTTGGATCTGAGCGATGACACGATTGTGGTGCTCTGGGGCGATCATGGGTTCCATCTTGGTGACTTGGGGATTTGGACTAAACACACCAATTATGAACAGGCCAATCGGATTCCTTTAATTATCGTGGCTCCCGGGGTAACGCAGCCCAATTCGGCTACCCGGCAACTAGCGGAAAGCGTCGATGTCTTCCCAACGCTGGCGGAACTCGCCGGGCTTCCTGTTCCAGAAGTTCCGCAGCCAATCGATGGATTGAGCTTAGTGCCTGTACTGAAGGACGCAGAAAAACGCGTGCGCAACCATGCGTACCATGCGTATCCAAAGAAGAAGCTTGGCCGGGCGATTCGGACGCAACGCTATCGGTTGGTACAGTGGCGTGGGATCGGTGCCGCCGAGGAAACTGCAGAGTACGAGCTGTACGATTATCAAACTGACCCGCTTGAGACTCGCAATATTGCCGCTGAACGTCCTGACGTAGTTCGCCAGCTCAAGACCATCCTGGCTGGCTACCCAGAACCCGTCAGGAGACCTCGCCCGGTAAAGCAAAGTAAATCTAAAGACCCCAAGTAGCCTCGCGTTTTTCGCGCGTCCCGTTACTGGTGACCGATCGGTCCATTGGGGAGGTTCATGGATTGAATCTTCTCGAGTGTATTCTGGGTTGGCTTGCCATAAGCATCAACCAGCGGCGGTTCCGGAGTGCCTTGCATGGTCGCTTCGATAAAAGCTTCCAAGTCGCTGGCTGCAGCTTGGTCTGTGGCGGTCCATTTTTCTCGGGGGACGAGTCGTTCGCTCAACGGCAAATCCGCCAATCGTAGAAGGCGGCCATCGCGGAAGTACTTGTGGGTGTGGTTTACAGCAAACACACTTCTATGGAAGTTCTCTTTGTCCCACCCTGGCCGCGGGTCGTACCAAAAGAATGCAGACTCGCGGTGTTGGGTTTTTTCGCCTCGCAGCACTGGGGCAAAGCTGGTCCCATCGAGTTCTTTGGAGACTGAATCTGGAACCGCCTTCGCTGGTACGTCGGCCAAATCTAGTATCGTTGGAAAGAAATCCGATGCATCGATCAGTGCATCCGTGATACTGGGCTCAAAATGCCCACTCCAGTTGACGATCAGCGGGACATGAATTCCGGTCTGCTGTGAGGTTGCTTTCCCGCCGCGGATCGTACGACCGTCTTGCATTTCCGACCTAACGCTCAAGTGCGTTCCATTGTCGCTGTAGAAGATGATGATGGTATCTTCCCTCTGGCCACGGTGCTGCAAGCCATCGACGAGGCGACCAACAACAGTGTCCATGTATTCAATCATGTCCTTTTGGTATTTGACGTCCGGGGCTGGGGTTTCCCTGGGATTCCAGTCTTCGCTGTCGGGCGTAGGTTCAAAAGGCCAATGCGGCAGTGCCATTGGGTAGTAGACGAACTTTGGTGTGTCGCGATGAGAATCAAAAAAGCTCAAGATCTTCTCGACCCAAATGTCTTCTCCGTAACGATCGGCGTACGTCTTGAGGACTCCCGTTCCGGTGGCAGTGCCTTCGAGCATGGTTGGATTGGCATACCGGGATCCCTTGTCTTCGGTATGCAGCGCGTGGAAAAGAGCGTACTCATCAAATCCAGCATCCTTGGGGTGCATGCCTGTGCCGCGTCGCTTGGATGCCCCAGGCAGCTCCGGCGGGTCATACGAATAGAGTTGCCACTTGCCAAAGATTGCCGTGCGATAGCCTAGTGACTGCATTGCATGCCCGAAGGTTTTTTGGGCTGGATCGAGGATCCCGAAGTACTTCCAATTGCGATGGTTGTACTTGCCAGTCATCAGTTCGACCCGCGTTGGCGTGCACAAGGGCTGCGCGTATGCCTGTGTGAATCGCACACCTTCCATTGCCAAGCGGTCGATGTTGGGAGTCGCGTAGGAGGTCCCGCCGTAGCAGCCCACCCCCTCGATACCGACGTCGTCCGCCATCACCAGGACGATATTCGGACTGCTGGCTTTGGCGGCATCGAGCAACAGTAGCTGCCCCAGCACAATGGAAGCGGCGATCAAGTTCTTGAGGACGGCTTTGTTCATGGGTTTTCTTGGCGGTGCATGGCGATGGTGATTGATCAAGTAGATTCACGTGGGGGCCAGTTCGGAGTTGGCACAGGTGATGATGCGTTAAAACTAACTTTAGCTAGGCCCGTGATGTGAAATATACTCGTTTCGCGTTAATAATGGCTGCGACCAGTCTGATATGATAGGCAGTTCATTGCCCTCTAATGCGTTTAGCGAATTCAACGACAAAGATCTAGGTTCACTTAATGACTAAAATTGGTGTCACTGCAGCCAGTGGAAAGCTCGGCGCGGAAGTGGTAATGAGCCTCGTCGATTTGGTGGGAAAAGAACAGGTTGTCGGTCTGGCGCGTTCGCCGGCCAAGTGTGCCAACTTGCCTGTAGAAGTGCGGACAGGAGACTACAACCGACCGGAGGATTTGCAAGCTTCGTTGAGGGGCGTTAGCCAGTTGCTGATCGTTTCAGGGATGGATGCACCGGACCAGCGAATTGTGCAGCATCGCAACGTCATCGAAGCGGCCAAGTATGCCGGAGTGAGCAAGCTAGTCTACACGAGCGTTCAAGGAGCTGCCGAGGGCACAAGCTTCTCACCGATCATCCAGAGCAATCGACAGACCGAAGACGACATCCGCAACAGTGGACTTGCTTGGTGTATTGGTCGCAATGGTATCTACATCGAACCAGACATTGAATACATCGACGTGTACCGAAACCAAGGTGAGATTGCTAACTGCGCTGGGGATGGAAGGTGTGGCTATACGACTCGGCCCGAATTGGCCTTTGCTTACGCACAAATGCTAACTCAGCCAAAGCACGACGGCTCGACATACAACTTGCACGGTGACGCAATTACGCAGCGAGAGTTGGCTGAATTCTTGAACGACACATTTGGTACAGCTTTGACATACCGCTCGATGGCGGTTGAAGATTATCGCGCGCAGCGGGTCGCCGAGCTTGGGGAGTTTATCGGCAGCGTAATCGCAGGAATCTACGAAGGAATCAGAATCGGGGCCGCGGACAACAAAAGTGATTTCGTAGACGCTGCTGGCCGGCAACACCAAAGCTGGCCAGATTACTTCAAGCACTTGGCGGCTCAGCAGAACGATTGATTTGCGAAAAAGCGAGAGTGCTGCCCAGGACGGCGATTGGCTGGCGTGGCGATCGACGGTACGGTTTGGTTACTGGTTCATCATTGCCCAGAGAATAGTCAGTTATTGCCCAAATTCGGAGAATAGAGCACCGTGGTCTCAGCGAGCGTTTTGGCATTGGATGTCGACAAATTGCACCGCGATTGGGAGTGGATGTTATCGACTTTGCGCGAGGTCTTGATCGAATCTGGTGATGAAGAACTGGCGGCGTTGTTGCCAGCTCCCGAACAAAGTCCAAGCGTTGATGATCGCCAGCTGGACTCGGTGGAGCTAACTCAGGCCTACTCGATCGCATTCCAGCTGCTGAGTATGGGCGAGCAGATTGCAGCAATCGAATTCCGAAAAACTGTTGAGCAGGAGGAAGGGTTAGACCAGTTGCCTGCACTCTGGGGAGAGAGTTTGAAGCAGCTGAAGGATAGTGGCCTGAGTGCACAAGCAATAGCAGATGCCCTACCAGGGATCCAAGTTGAGCTGGTTTTGACGGCACATCCGACCGAGGCCAAGCGAGCCACCGTATTGGCTCACCACCGCCGGTTGTTTGATCGATTTGTCGCCAAAGGGAGAGCTGATTTTGCGCCTTGGCAAAATGAAGACAACGAAACAGCCATACGATCTTTGCTAGCCGTGCTGTGGCGAACGGGCGAAATTTATCTCGACAAACCTGACCTCCAGTCCGAACGACGCAACGTGGTTGATTACTTGACCCACGTGTTCCCGACGGCACTTCGGCCACTTGACTTGCGGCTGCGACAGGCGTGGGAGCAAGTTGGATTGGATCCGGCCGCGATTGGCGATCCTTTAGCCCTTCCCAAGCTGACGTTCGGAACCTGGGTTGGCGGCGACCGCGATGGACATCCACTCGTTACACCGGAGGTGACGGCTGAAACGTTGATGGAGCTGCGATCGCAAGCGCTCACACTCATACGCCGCGAGTTGGTTCAGCTTGTCCGCCTTATCAGTTTGTCAGCGTTTTGGCTTCCGCCCCGCGGCGAATTTCTCGAGGAGATCGCTCGGCGGGTGCGTGATGCTGGAGAGGCAGGGCAAAAGGCTGTCGACCGAAATCCGAATGAACCCTGGCGGCAGTTCGTGAATCTCATGCTGCTGCGGTTGCCGCCAGTTACAGTACAACCCAAGCCAGGAGCCACGGACTTTCGGCTGGGTATTTCCGGTTCTTCCGGAAGTGCTGAGGAGGAGAGTGTTCAACACTATGAACATCCCGATGAACTGTTGGCTGATTTGCGCGTCTTGTACGATGCCCTAGATGCCGTTGCCATGCAGGAAGCAGCCAACTACAGCGTGCGCCCGATCATGCGCATCGTGCAGTGTTTTGGGTTTCACCTAGCAGTGCTTGACATTCGCCAAAACAGTGCGATGCATGACAAAGCAATCGAGCAATTGCTGGCTGCTGCGGGGCAACCTGAAACTGACTATGGAAATTGGCCTGAAGAAAAACGCCTTGAGTTTCTAACGCGTGAGTTGAAGTCCAGTCGACCCTTTGTGCACTACGACCGTGTGGCGGGGCCC
>DNPC01000827.1 GCA_003501565.1 Planctomycetaceae bacterium
GGCAACCCGTTGCTGCTGTCCGCCGGATAGCTGGCTTGAGTGGTGATAGAGGCGATCTCCAAGCCCAACTTTTTGCAAGAGATCGATTGCTCGGTCTCGCCGCGTCCGACTCGATAAACCTTTGGAATAAAGTAGCGGAAGTTCTACGTTTTCGATCGCAGACGTTCGGTTCAACAGATTGAAATTTTGAAAGACAAAACCGAGTTGGCGATTGCGAATCTTGGCACGCTGGTCGCGCGACATATTCACGATCTCTTCACCATCCAGTTTGTAGCTGCCATGCGAGGGGCGGTCGAGGCAACCCAGCGTATTCATCAGCGTGCTCTTGCCGCTTCCGCTGGGACCGATCAAGGCCACGTACTCACCACGCTGGATATCTAAGGTCACCGTACGTAGTGCGTGCACCTCGACCTCGCCCAGATCGTAGACTCGCCGAACGTCGCGCAGTTCAATTAGGGCCATGATAAAGACTCGATCTGGACTGGCTATTCGTAGCGAAGCGCGTCGATTGGGTCGAGCTTACTGGCGCGACGCGCTGGGTAGAAACCGAAAAAGATACCAACCGCAGCAGCAAATCCCATGGCGACCGCGGCTGCCGGAAGGGAAACGACAATTGGCCAATCGCTGCCGCTACTAAACGAGTTGATTAACATCGTTACGCCCGCTGATGCACTTACACCCAAGGTAACACCGATAGCCCCACCGATACAGCTTAGTACAACGGATTCCACCAAAAACTGCCACAGAATGTCGCGGCCTCTTGCTCCGATTGCCATGCGGATACCGATTTCTCGCGTCCGCTCTGTAACGGAGACCAACATAATGTTCATGATGCCGACGCCGCCAACCAATAACGATATTCCAGCAATCGCAGCTAGCATCATCGTTAATGTGCCCGTGATCACTCCCAGCGTATCAGCAATTTCTGTCGTGTTTTGCACACGGAAATCAGGTTTCACCCCCGGCGGGATGCCATGTCGCTCAAACAAGATCTGTTCGATTTCGCTGGTCGCGGAATCCATTCGGTCCGGAGCTACGGCAGAAACCATGATCGCGCCAACATCATTGAATCGCGACCCCTGCAAACTTCGGCGAACGGTGGTGTAAGGCATCAGCAGGATGTTATCCTGATCATCTCCGACCATGTTGACGCCCTTTTTCTCCAGGATTCCCACAACGCGGAACGGGATGTTTCGCACTCTGAGTAGCTTCCCAATCGGGTTGGTCGTTTGGAACAGTTTGCGTACCAGCGTATTCCCAATGACGCAGACTTTGGCGCCGGACCGAATGTCGCTGTCAGTGAAAAAACCGCCAGCCTCCAAATCCCAGTTCCGAACGATCAAGTAGTCTTCACCAACACCTTGTAGCTCGCGGGGACTCCAGTTCGAACTGCCAAAGATAGCCTGCCCGGATGCTCCCACAATAGGGCTCGAGGCGAGTACGCTTCGGCACTCGGTACCTATCGCATCGGAGTCATCGGCGGTCAGTGTGACCGTCATCGACTGGCGTACTCCGCCCCGGCGTTGGTACTCGGGAAACACAACGATCACGTTGGTGCCAAGTGCTTCGAATTGCCCTTGTACGAGCGCACTGGCGCTCTGGCCAATTGAAACCATCGTCGTGACGGCTGCAATGCCGATAACAACGCCCAACACCGTCAGGCTGGCGCGCATCTTATTCTTAAGTAGCGCCCGGATTGCGATTGTAAATGTATCCCAGAACGACATGGTGTTTTCTGCGTTTAGCCGATGGGCGTTAGCCCCGGTTACTGGAAGTTGTTTGTGTTTGTTGAAACCGCGGCTAACGCCATGCGGCTAAATCTGTTGCCTAAACCGCGGCTAAGGCCGTGCGGCTAAATCTGTTGTTGAAACCGCGGCTAACGCCGTGCGGCTGACCCTGTTGCGCAAAACGCGGGATAAGACGTGGCTACTTTCGCTTCTGTCCCGTTACGAGTTTATCGCCCTCGGACAAATCGCCTTCGGTCATGACGGTGAAACGACTCCCTACCAGCCCTGTAACGATTTCGACCGCCTTGAGCTGCTCACCGTCTTGCATCCAAACGTGCCGTTGGTTCTTTTCGCGTTCGGCTGCCGCCTTTTCTTCGGCTGACAGTTCACCTTCATCTTCGGACTCCTCGGTGCTTTTCCATCGCGAACCGTCGAGCAGTCCACGATCCTCTTCTCGGACCAGCGCGATGTTCTCGGGATAGAAACGTAACGCAGCGTTGGGGATCTTCAACGCATCCTCCGCCGTCTCGACTTCGAACGACACCGTCGCCGTCATCCCCGGAAGCAACTTCAGATCGGGGTTCTTTGCCGCAACGACGACTGGGTAGGTGACGACATTTTGCACTTCGTCGCTACTGATGCGAATCTGTTCGATCTCTCCCTCGAAGACTTCGCCTTCGTAGGCCGAAACAGTGAAGTTCACCGGGCGCCCCTCATCCTGGGCTTTCCTCAGCAGACCAATATCCTTTTCATCGACCGAGGCGAATACGTGGACTTTCTCTCGCAGGTCCGGCGCGATGATGAATAACTCAGGTGTTTGGAATTGCGATGCAAGCGTTGCGCCCGGGTCGATCAGTCGCTTGATTACGATTCCATCGACCGGCGAGCGTATTTCGCAGAAGTTCAAATTTGCCTGTGAGTTCTCAAGGCCGGCCGTAGCTTGGCGTATGGACGCTTGAGCGAGCTCCAGTTGAGCTTCCAGTGCTTGAGCTTCGAAGGTAAGAGCATCCATCTCGCGATCAGACAAGAAGTTCTCGTTCTTTTCGCGCAGCTTGTCACCACGCAATTTGTTGTTTCGAGCTTGCTGCAACTGCGCCTTAACGCGAGCCAGCTCCGCTTGACGGCTGGCAAGTGAGGCCTCATCCCGCGCCACGTTGGCCGCGAACAGCCGCGTGTCGACTTTGGCCAACAGGTCGCCCTCTTTGACTTCATCGTTGAAATCAACGCACAGTTCGACGATTGGCCCGGATACAAATGATCCAATCGAGACGCTTAGAACGGGCTGAATCTTGCCGCTGGTAGTAATTGTCCGAACCGCATCGCCCGCGGTGATCTCCGCGGTCTCCCACTGGACTTTGTTGCGTTCCTTCCAGTATTTCATTGCTGGCTGATACCCAGCCGCGCACGCCCCGCCAACGACTAGGAGAGCAATCAGTGTTTTGAGCCAAAAACGCATAAAGTCTTAAGTTTCCCTCGGAGGTTGGTTGTCACCGTATTCTGGCGTCGGAACGAAATCTTAGTTGGGCCGCCGAATTAAACGACAAGAAACCACTTTGAAACGGATTTGGAAGAGGGCGACGCCCTTGCGTTAGGTCTGGCGTGGGCTACTGGCACTCGAGCAAACCATTGTGACTTGCCAGCCTCTGCCAGTCCAGGGAAAGATGCTCGACAGGCAAAGATCGTTGCGAGCGAAACAGACTTGTGAACGCGGCCCAATGTGTCCTGCGAGAACTTCTGATATGTTTCTCGCAACAACGAAGCACCTCGATGAAGCACTACGACGGTGCATCCCAATCGGCGATAGCAACCGAGACTGGACCGAAAGCGAGAAATGAAGCCAAAAGAACCCAACTCGATCGTTCGTGTGGGAACCCGAGTCGACCTCCCACGAGTCCTTGAGCTGATTGTCGAGCTGGCTGTTTACGAAAAAGAGCCGGATGCCGTGAAAACGAGTGTCGAATCGATGCTGGAAGACGGTTTCGGGGCCAATCCCGTCTATGGCTTTTTCGTCGCAGAGGATGAGCAGAAGTCGATCGTCGGGCTGTCGCTTTACTACTGGCGGTACTCAACCTGGAAGGGCAAGCGACTGTACCTCGAGGACCTGATTGTTACGGAGTCGGCGCGAGGCAAGGGCTACGGAAAAGCACTTTTTGAACGAACGCTTCAGTTCGCCAAAGAGCAAAACTGCACCGGGATGGTCTGGCAAGTGCTCGACTGGAACGAACCCTCCATCGAATTCTACAAGAGCTACGGCGCAGAATTTGACAAAGGCTGGCTGAACTGCAGCATCTCTTGGTAAACAGCCGACCGCTCACGCAGTTGTCACCGCGACATCTCGCCCGCACACAACTAGCTCGTGGAGCTTCGGTTGTGGTGATCCCGTCCAGATGGCGAACGAAGCGTTAGTACAAAAATCGAGGTCTCGCACGAGTGGTGTTGTCGCGCGGTCGTGACGTTCCGTTGCTCGGCAAATTGGGGCCAAGCAGAACCATTGCGGAACCGAACTCCATTCGGTAAATCCGCAACAACCAACCTCCTACACCGGACGAGACTACTTCGGGAATTCGAAGGGTTCGCCAAGAAGTTCTTTGTGGAGCGTGCGTTGCTGGGGGGTTAGCACTGCTTCGTTTTTTCGACGATGGACTGCTATGCTCTCTTCGAAAGTCAGACGGGCAGCTGCTTTTTCTGCTTCGTTACCTTGTGCGTAGCTCCGCACGTATTGGGAGTTTATTTGAGTCTTCTCAACTGCTAGATCTTTGAGTTGCTGCAACTGTTCGTTACTTAGCTTGAGAGTCGCGATCGAGCTTGTCAAAAACAAGGCGTTGTAGCCTTGGTACTGCAGGACTAATTGGTCAAGACGTTCACGCTGGCTATCTGACAAATCGTCAGCAATCTCGCGTTGCCGACGAAGCCTAAGCCGGTCGATACGCTCATCGTAGATCGGCATTTCTGCCCGCACTTCCGGTTTTTTCTCCCGAACACTCTGCGCTAACTCTTGAACCTCCGTCGTGAGCGACTGGAGCAGCGTTTGAAGCCGTGCCTTCTGGTCGCTTGTGAGCTGTAAGTGGTCTTGGACTGCTGGGAGGCTGATCACTGAGAGCCAAAGACGAGCTTGCCAAGAATCCGATGTCTGAGTTTGCAAAATATTGTCGTACGCGTGCGGCTCTGGGGTGGCATTGCCCCCACGCCGGATTTGGACAACCAAAGCAGCCGCGACTAGCACGCCGACGATCGCAATGTAAGCCAGTCGTTTGTTGCTAGGCATGATCAATTCGCGCGTCGTCCACTTCGGAACGCCAGAGCTCGAGGGCTACCAGAGTCAGACATATGAGGATTGCCAACACTGCTACGACAAATGGCTCTTCCCACCGGGAGCTAGGCACGACGAACGCCGCTAGACTGTCGGACACGCCACAGTAAACAACATCCGGTTGCATCGTCGCGCCCGCGGTCACGATCCCAGCGGTAAGGCACAAATATGGGACCGACGTTAATCCGCCGGAACGCATCGCAGCCGATACTAGCAAG
>DNPC01000826.1:0-6145 GCA_003501565.1 Planctomycetaceae bacterium
CTGAACAAGCCAGCGACGCTTCCGAGCGCAAACGGCTGATTGAGTCGGCCCAGTCGTTTCGCCGGGAAGCACGCGATTTTTGGAAAGCAGATTCCAGCGGTCTGTTATGGGCCAGCATCCTGTATGCATGTGGAATGTTGCCCGCGGCACTTTTTTGGCGACGCTGCTTGGGCGCACTAGGCCAAGAGACGCAGCTTCTCGAAAGCATGTCAGCCTACTTTGTTGGCAATCTGGGAAAGTACTTTCCAGGCAAAGCGATGGTTCTGGTGCTGCGTGTCCGTGGGCTGGGACGTAGTCACGTCAAGAAAACGGCCACCACAATCACCATTTTCATGGAAACTCTCACACTGATGAGTGTCGGAGGAGCCGTGGCCGCTCTGTGCTTGATCGGCCTCCGGCTGCAGTGGTGGCTCACCGCGCTTGCCATTGGTTTATTGCTGGTAACTTTCATCCCCACGATTCCGCCAGTGCTCAAACGCCTCGTTCCGCGACTCCAGAAAGGGGTGGCGGAGCAGGAAATCAAGCGTTGGACGGATCGCATCACTTGGCGATTGTTGTTGGTCGGGTGGACGGCGTTGGCGATAACTTGGACACTATTCAGTCTCAGTTTACTGACGGTACTGCAAAGCCTGCCGACGACCGCGGCTGCCGACGCGCCGTGGATGTCACTAGTGCTCAGTGCTGGCGCTGCGTGTAGTTTGGCGGTGGTGCTAGGATTTGTATCGCTGATTCCTGGTGGCGCGGGTGTACGGGAGCTAGTATTGTCGATCGTACTAACGCCAGTTGTCGGCCCAACCAGCGCGCTCTCAGCGGCCGTGTGGATGCGAGCCGTATGGTTGGTGACAGAGCTAGTAACTGCGGCATTCACTTGGCTACTCGACCGAATTGTAAGTAGTCGCCATGGACGTCAACATCGAGGCACAGGGTGAGGTTTAGTATCGCTTTTGATCAGCGCATGATTTGTTCCCTGCCTCGCAACACAAATCAACCGCGCACGAACAACGCGAAGTACTAACGCCAAGCCTGGCCGATTTTGTACAAGATAAGGTAATGCAGGATGCTATCGATCATCGTTCCTGTCTACAACGAACAAGACAGTCTATCGGAGCTCGTGGAGCGCATTGACGAAGTGGCCCAGCGTGAGAATCTTGAACTAGAGATCGTTATGATTGATGACGGATCGCGTGATCAGTCATGGCAAGTCATCGAGGATCTAGCAGGCCGATACCAAATCGTCCACGGCTTTCGCTTTCGGCGTAATTTTGGCAAGGCTGCCGCACTTGCCGCAGGATTCGAGAATTCGTCGGGAGATATCTTGATCACCATGGATGCAGATCTACAGGATGATCCGAACGAGATACCAAATTTACTCGCCAAACTCGACGAGGGACTTGATGTCGTTTCGGGGTGGAAAAAAGTTCGCCACGACCCTTGGCACAAAGTCCTTCCCAGTCGTGTTTTCAATGGAATGATCAGCTGGCTTACAGGCGTAAAACTCCATGACCACAACTGTGGACTTAAGGCCTACCGTCGCGAGGCGGTCGCCGAAGTGAATCTGTATGGTGAAATGCACCGGTTCGTTCCGGTGCTAGCAGATGCTCGTGGCTTCAAGGTGGGCGAAATCGTCATTCAGCATCATGCCCGACAGCACGGTGTATCCAAGTACGGCTTTGAACGATTCGTGAAGGGCTTTTTAGATTTGCTGACGGTCTATTTCTTGACTGGTTACGGGCGCCGCCCCCAGCACTTGATCGGATCCATTGGCTTAGGTTCATTTGTTTGTGGAATGGCCGGGCTGTTCGTGCTAAGCGTGATGTGGGTTATCACCCGCCTTACGCCGCTTGATGATCTCAATCTGCACGAACGAGCCCTCTTCTACTTCTGTATCGTCGGTGTACTCCTCGGTATACAGTTACTCACGATGGGTTTCTTAGCAGAATTGATCACCGCCCAGAATCGACCCAATGACAAGCCGTACAGTATTTCGGAGACGACCCCGACTCCCCAATCCTAGATCGATTTTCTTGCCGCGCTACCGAGCGGCAGGTTCAACGGGTACGTAGCGACGCTGGATAGAACGAAACTTATGATTGCTGTTGCGTACACAAGGCTAGAAATCCCAGCGGCGGACCCACGGCTTCCATGCGTATTAACCAGGGAATATCACGTAACAGCGCGGCGATTGCCAACCGATACAGTCATTCGGATCGATTACATTAGAATCATGAGGGCAGGGCGGTGGCAAACACCTTCAGCGAAACACAGCAAAAACTAAAAGCCGCCGACGCCGAGCGCGACCAGCGTAAGATCCAGGTCCGCAAGTCGATCGCTCTCGTAATCCTGGCCACCGGTTTTGCAGCCCAGTTAGCGCGCATCTTGACCATCGAGTCGAGCACTGGAGAAGTCCCTTTCTTGAGCGCCAATGACCGCAGTCGCTGGTGCACGATCGCCACGTTGGCGGTTGAGGGCAGTTACGAGATCGACAAAATCCTCGAGGTTCGGGATGCAAAATCGAATCGCCGCGTCTGGTACACAATCGATCTCGTGCGACACCGTGGCAGCGATGGCAAGCAGCACTACTACAGCAGCAAGCCCCCACTGCTGCCGACAATCTATGCAGGCGTGTACTGGCTGATTCGGCAGACGACCGGTGCATCCATCATGACTGAGCCGTTCTTCCCTGCGCGGCTTCTGATCATCTTCGTCAACCTCTTGCCCTTAACGTTTTTCTGGTGGCTGATCGGTCACTGGATGTCGCGTTACAAATTGCCGATTTTCGCCCACACCGCATTGATGGCCTTCACGGTCTGGGGCTGCCAATTGACCACCTTTGCCAACACGCTTAACAACCACTTGCCAGCAGCGATCGCCGTCGCAGTTTCTGCGTTCTGCATCGTGAATCTGGCGGAAGGACGCTCAAAGTCCAGCGGCTGGTTTCTGCTTTGTGGACTCGCGACCTCGTTTGCTGCCGCCAACGAACTACCCGCGCTAAGCTGGGTTGCTGCCGCGGGTGCGATTCTGCTGATTATCAATCCACTTAAATGCCTCTTGTGCTATGTCCCAGCCTTGTTGCCCGTCGCGGCCGCTTTTTTTGGGACGAACTACCTTGCGCACGGTGAGTTCGCTCCCGCCTATGCCCATAGAGACTTAGGTGAGTTGATAGCCTCAGCGGAATTACCCGAGGACCTTGAGCTCACATCCGCTGCAGCTGCGCAGTTGAAGCCTATTCTGGACTCAAACAGCATCGAAGTCTCAGAGAATTCAACGATTCGCTCTGCCCGCCGTGAGGGAGTCTTTGAGCTCTGGGATCCAGAAACGGAGATTCGCCGCGGACTCAAACAAACGGGCAACACTCTTGAGGTCTATCAATGGGGCGACTGGTACGACTACGAAGGCAGCTACTGGACCAGCGATCGCAAGCAAGGCGTCGACAAAGGTGAACCAAACCGGGCGAAGTATGTCGCCCATTGCTTGGTCGGTCACCACGGAATCTTCAGTTTGACTCCCTGGTGGTTGCTTGCGCTATTGGGCTTTGGTGTTATTGGTTATGAAGCCGGAACGCTTAATTTCTTCCGTCACCACACGCTGTTGGTCGCACTCGCGATCCTGGCGACCAGCGTAGTCAGCATTGGGTTTTATCTTGCCCGTCCTTTGGAAGACTGCAACTATGGTGGAGTAAACGCTGCGTTTCGCTGGGGACTTTGGTTGTCGCCGCTGTGGATCTGGGTTAGTTTGCACACGGTTGCTCGCGTGAAAAACCTAACTACCCAACGGGTCGTCATCGCATTGTTAGCCCTCAGCGTCTTCAGCACCGTCTTTCCGTGGGACAATCCTTGGACCTCCCCCTGGACGATGCAACTGCTTGAGTGGTCCGGCCTGGAAAGCTGGATCTAGCCCACAAGATTTGTACCCGCTCTGCATTTTCAGCCAGCATGTTCACCCAGTAGGCTCGTCCAGCCTACTGACGCTACGTGGGTAACACTTCGTGAGTAAATACTGCGTAAGTAACACTGCACAGCTAACAGAAAAGCGAAAGCGGTTACGAATCGAGGGCTGGCTTGGGGCTAATCGAGATGGCTGTCACGCCCGATCTCTGCACCGTCCTCTACTGCACGTCGGCCTGATACACGACTTTCCCATCCAAAATCGTTTTTACAACCTCTGCAGTTAGTAGGTCCTCAGCTGGGCAAGTTAAGAGGTTGCGATCCCACATCACCAAGTCGGCTCTCTTGCTCAGTTCAATTGAACCAAGAGACCTTTCCTGAAATCCCGCGATTGCAGGCCAAAGCGTATAACTCAGCAATGCTTCGGCACGCGTCATACATTGCTTCGGATAGAATTGCTGACCATTTGCTAGTTGCCGTGTCACCGATGCGTAAAGACTCACGCGTGGGTTTACCTTTTCGACCGGCGCATCTGTACCGTTGGGAATAATTGCTCCGGTGTCAATCAGCGATCGCCAGACGTAGGCTCCTGCTTGGGCACGCCGCTGGCCTAGTCGCTGCGCCACGAATATTGCATCACTAGTGCAGTGATTTGCCTGCATCGCCGGGATCACCCCCAGTTCTCCAAAGCGAGGGATATCAGACGCCTCCAAATGCTGGGCATGCTCGATCCGCCAACGATGGTCATCTCCGGCCGAGTCGCCCAATACCTCTTCGTAAATATCCAAAACCTCTTGGTTGGCTCGATCACCGATGGCGTGAACACACAACTGCCAACCCGCACGTTTGCACAACTGAGCTATCCGGCGCAGCTCATCGAGCGGCACGGTATTGAGTCCACTAGTCGTTGGCAAATCTTCATACGGTAGGAGCAGCCATGCACCATGTGGTCCCAATGCACCGTCAATGGACACTTTCACACTCCGTACTGTGAACCAGTTCCCGTCAGTCGCAATTCGGCTCTCCTGAGACAGTCGACCGTTGAGTTCGTCAAATCCAGTGCGAATCATCATGACGATGCGCAGCGGAAGCTCATCTGCCTCAGCCATCTCCTTCATCATGCTCGCCAGCGCGAAACTACTACCCGCGTCGTGGACGGACGTAATTCCGTGCTTCAAACACTCAGCACCAGCCAATTCAATCTGTTTGCGAAGTGCTGCCTCCCTAGCGGTTCCGCTGGAGCGAGAATCTGAACGAGCCTTGGCGCGTCGAATCAGTGACTGTGCGTTTTCACGGAAGACACCAATCGCTTCCCCGTCGGCATCGCGCAGGATTTCACCACCGCGCGGATCTCGCGTGCCGTTTGTCACTCGTGCCAACCGCATTGCCGCCGCATTGGCAAAGCAAGCATGGCCGCTCGCATGCGTGAGTAATACTGGATGATCGGGAACAAGATCACTGAGTCGCTGATGAACCGGATAACCATCTACATCGCCTGGTGGCAGCTTGGACCACTTGGATTGGTGCCAGCCACGTCCTTCGATCCAAGTTCCTGGCGGCAACTCACCCGCGGCCGCCTTCACCTGCTGTACGATATCTTCCCACTGTGTTGCAGTGCTGAGATCAAGCATCTGCAGGGCTTGGCCTAGTCCGACAAAATGGAGGTGGCTGTCGGTAAGCCCCGGTGTAATACATTGACCCTGCGCGTCGATGACGTTCGTAGAATCCCCTATTACAGCCGCGACTGCATTTCCACCAATCGCAATAATGCGTCCCCCACGAACGGCCACCGCATCACTCTGGTGCATTTGCGCGTCACATTGCAGGACTGTGGCATTGACAATCGCTAGGTCTGCGGCAGCAAGCCCTCGTGGCTTCGAATTATCTTGGGCAGTGACATCTGCTACAAAAATCTGCAACGCTAAACAAATTGCGGAGATATTTCTAAGGTGCACGCGTAGTGTACTTCCGTCTTGAAAGGTGGGGGCGAACGCATACACATGCCCACGTTGGGCCGGCTTGCATTGATGCCGCTCTTCAAAGTCCATTCAATTGTATCGCACCCAGCAATTCCTTCCGAGCATCGAAGAATCGCTTACCGTCTGCGGCGACGTGAGACTTGAGCACAGTTAACGTCAACCCACAGTTAGACTCAATGACTCCGCGTGCGATAGCTCTACCCGCGTCTTTTCTCAGTGGCTCAGAATGCCTGAGATTAGGAACCTATCCGAAAACCTTGAATCGAACATCAGCCGCGGGGC
>DNPC01000826.1:6275-10743 GCA_003501565.1 Planctomycetaceae bacterium
GATCGGCTAATGGGTTTTCGGATCGGTTCTAGGATGCCTGCGAATCGAAAGCCCTAGCTTTCATCACTCTGTTCCGCTTCAGACTGCGGCTGAAAATCTGACTCGACAGCCCCAAGTTTTTCGGCAGCAGCTCTAGCCTTCTTCATTCGATCGGTGAGTGCTTCAGCGGGCATGTCCGATTGAGAAATCATCTGTTCCAATGCGCGATACTCGGCCAAGTATGCGTAGAAACGCGCATCCTCAAGTTCCGTTGCTCCGAATTTCGACTCCAATTTCGAGGCCTCGGCCAGTACTTCTTCTGACTTTGCAAGAGCTTCGTCGGGCATTCCGGCTGCCAGCAAAATATCACAGGTCGTCGTCATGATCAGCAGTCGCCGCGTTTGGAATCCCAACAACTCCGGCTCCACCGCAATTTGGCTTTGGCATGTCTTTAGTGCCGCCTGGGCCGCTGCCATCGCAGCTTCATAGTCTAATGGTTGAATTTCGACATGAATCTCAGCGCGTCGGAATAGGCTATCGACCAGATGTTCCTGTGCCGCGGTAAAGTCCGGTTGCTCTTGCAAGATCGCTCGTGTGACGCGGTCGCTTGAGTCTAGTGAGGTAAAAGCCTCGTCATACTGCCCTAAATCCCAATAAGCTTGGGAGAGGGTGTAATGGTTGTAAGCCACCGCCAGCTCTCCTGCAGGTGGATTGTTCAGTGCATCGGAGGCCGCTTGTAGATCTGCCAAAGATGCGACAACGGGCTGGATCGCCAACAGTGGGTTGCCCATATCAACATGCATCGTGCCGATGTTTCCCAGGAGCATTGCTTTGGTCTGCCGATGCTGCGCATTTTCAGGTTGGAGCGCAATTAGCTCGTCCAGAATCGTGATCGCCGATTCAGAATCTGAGATCACGCGTTCAAAGTCCTCTTGGGCGAAACTAGTACCGGTAGAATTCAAGATAGCATCAACCAAATTCTGACGATGCATTGGCACATCTGGCTCAAGCTCTTTGAGCCTTTCGTGAATTGCAATGGCCGTATTGTGATCCCCTCGAGCCGCCTCCCAGTCCCCTTTGATAGTCGCAATGCGAGCTCGATTGGAGTAAAGCGTTGCTCGAATCGGATCCAGTCGCAGCGCCGTCCACTGCTCATTCGGCACCGACTCCACGATATCGATCGCTCTTTCGATCGCCTCAACACCCGCTTCAAACTGTTGATGTTGTAATTGGTAAAGGCCAAGCGTTTGGGCCGCCAAGGCAGCCGCCTTGAGAGCCTTTGCCTTTGTCATTGCATCCAGCCCCGATCCGTCCGCAGCAGAGTACAACTCGCGCGCGACAGTATCGGCCCGCTTCGCCAACTCACCAGACAAATCATCGTTTCCAGATCGCGAAAGGCGCACGCTTTCAGCTCTTATGGCCCGGACCAACAACGTTCGAGACTCGCATTCTTGGTTTTGACTATCGGCGGCATCGACGACCCTTTCTGCGACTAGGGCACACTCACTGAGCGACTTCGCAGATTCTTCGGAAGTTGGATCGTTCATTCCAAGCGCAGCGCCCTGTTCAAACAACAGTCGCGATCTCAACATCTGGGACGACCACTCAGCTACCGTATCAAGCTCGTTAGAATCTCCAGAGCTTGAGTCGACTTCATCCAACAGTGCCAGCGCCGCCTGTGTTTCGGTGCGGCCCTTGTCAAAGTCCGCTTGGCGAAACGCGATCTTCGCCAAGCCAGCGTGAGAGCGAGCTAATTGAAAACGCAGCTCAGCGTTGTCTTTGTTGTCTACCAAGAACTGCGTATAGTAGATTCGAGCACGTTCCAACAACTGGTCGGACACGCGATCGCTGCCCGGTGACGAGGGCAGCAATGTGAGATCTTCGGTGACCGATACCAACAGTTGATCTGCGGCCTCGATAGAACGTGCAAGCGTTTGCTGATAGAGAACCTTTGCTTCCCTTTCCCGTTTCACGGCCTGGGACAAACGTTTACTCTGTGAGCGAAACAACAATGCTGAGGCGAGCGAAACAACCAGGACGAGTCCCGCCGACAAAAACGCTGTGGTGACCGCTGTGCTAAGCCGGCGGTCTCGGCGCAAGATACGTTGCAGTCGTCCCCACGATGTCAGTGTGCGAGCGGTTACGTCGCGGCCTGCAGCATATGCTTCTAGATCAGCCGCTAATCCGGCAGCCGACGCGTATCGCCGCTCGGGTTCTTTCTCCATCGCGCGTTCGCAAATAGCGGCCAAGGGCATGGGAACCTGAGGATTCAGTACCGTTGGTGCCACCGGATCCGCATCCACGACTTGCCGAGCGACGGCCGTTGGATTGCCAAGAAACGGGGGCTGGCCGGTGAGCAAAAAGTAGAGGCTTGCCCCGAGGGCATAGACATCACTCAACGCACCCAGCTTCTCCGCCGCACTGGCTTGCTCGGGACTCATAAAAGCTGGCGTGCCGACAATCGCACCTGTGCGAGTCAACATCGTGTTCTGTTCATCCTCGCGACTGGCCAACCCAAAGTCTGCTACCTTTGCGACTTGATGATCCGCAGAAAGCAGAACATTTGCTGGCTTGAGATCGCGATGCACAATTGAGCGACCATGCGCGACCTCAAGTCCGCGACAGGCCCCGGCCAACAGTCGAGCAATCCGCCGAAATTCCTCCTCCTGTTGCGGTGGTTGTCCGTCTGAGAGCAGATCAATAAGCGTACCCCCAGGCATGTACTCCATGACGATGAAGATAGCCGGCGGATGACCTTCAACGTTGATTTGACCAACGTCATAGATCCGCAGAATATTCTCGTGTTCAATGTCTGCCATCAGCTTCGCTTCGCGAAGCATCCGCAGACGGCCTTTCTCAGAGTCCCCAACGATTGTCTTGACAGCGAATTGCTTGTCCAGCAGCGAATCGTAGACTCGGTGCACGTCCGCACAGCCGCCTCGACCAATGATGCCTTCGAACACATACCGATCTGGATCGAAGTGTTTCGTGAGCCAAGATTGTTCGACGCTCCTTCGCTGGTGAGCCAGAGATGTATGGGGGCGTTGGCTATCGACCTGCGACGGAGTTTCCTCCATCGTCTCGAACTGCGACGCAGGTGTTTGTTGTGGTGTCGCTAAATTGCGTTGGATCTCGGCGAGCTCTGGTTCCGAATCATAGGCCTGCAATCCTTCAGTGGCGTCCCCATCGTCGGTTGCCCGTAGATCATCTGCCCGGGTATATCGTTCCAATAGCTCCTGGCATGCGGAGCAGTGTTGAAGATCACTCACCTGAGTTTCCGTCAGCGTTTCACGGCCATCCAGCCACCGCTTTAACTGTTGTGCAGACACACAACATGACTTAGCGCCAGGGGCTGAATTCTCGTGCGTACGGTACGGCTGATCATGCATGGTCTTTGAATCTAGCTAATCTGAGTGCGACTTGAGTTCACCCGGGTGCAAAGCAATAGTCCGTTTCAACTTCCCTTGGCATTCACAGTCTGCACCATTTTGTGCGTCGTGCGCGCTACGGCGACCAGAACCATAATTTCATCGACCTTCGCCCGGCCGACCAATCTAGCCAGCACCTAGCCGATGTTCTCCTCAGCCAAACGGCTAACCTCTTGACGCAGCCGCTTCAGCACTCGACTCTTCGCTACGTACACTTGATCAACACCGACCGATTGCTCCTCTGCAACGTCCGCAGCGTTTTTTTGTTCGACCCACGCTTGTGTAAAGAGTCGCCAGGTCACAGTTTCAAATTGTGGTTTGGTTCGCTCTAGTGCGACGTTAAGAATATGCTGCTGAAAGTGCTCCTGCCAAAGCGACCCATCCTCGCCACTGGCACCCGGTTCCTCGAGAAACTCGTGTTGTGAATGTTGGACGGTAGTGCCCGTTCTTTTCTTTCCCACGTAGCGTGACAGTTCATTCCTGACGATCCGCGCTAACCAATCACGAAACAACCCGCGTTTGGACGAATACTCAAAACTCGCAATCGCACGATTGACTCGAAGCAGAACTTCTTGAGTAATGTCGGCCGCATCTTGAGCTTGCACGTGACGCGAGCGGCAATAGTTATAAATCAAGGGACTGTAGACCCGCACGAAATCTTGCCAGGCTTCATCGTCGTCAGGATTACGCATCCGAACCAGCAGGCTCGGAGTCGTATCAGGATCAATGTGTCTCAATGGGTTACCCGGGGGAACGCGGATTCTTGCTGGTAATCTGAAATGTTTCCGAAACTTTATCCACCTTGCTTGGAACGTCGAACGCTCAATTGTACATCCAATCCAATGCGGCCCGCGCGTCCGCAGCAACCAACTTTGGAAGAGGTCACTTGAGAAATCTCATCGAACTTCGTTCTCAAATGGGCGGGCGCGCTGGCGAACGTCCGACCATGGGTCTGCGATAGCTTGCCGCGTCAAAAACACTCCCTGCCGAGGGGTGACCGAACACCTAACCCACAGCCGCTCGTGACGAAAGCCCAAGAAGAAGACCAGTTAAGAAGACCA
>DNPC01000826.1:10919-15389 GCA_003501565.1 Planctomycetaceae bacterium
AGTTAAGAAGACCAGTTAAGAAGGCCAATGAAGAAGATCTGTCTCTCGCCTCTACGCTGCCTCTGCACTTCCGCAATTCAGTGTCTTTCGAAGCACTCAGCCCCGGCCCTACCACATGTTATGCAGCGCGCTCCGTTTAACTGAGATTTTGGTGTAGCCTGAAGGCAATCTGTTGTGGTGATGTGTGAACTCACATTCCCACGCGACGTTCACCACGATATTTCTGGTCAAATGCGCTTAAACAGGTGCAACTGTACGTTGCGGAAAGCCGCATCGCTCAGAGATGTATATCTACTCTAAGACTCAAATCTCGTTCTTGGCTGTTCCAAATGAACAATTCCTTACGCGCACAACGATACTCCCGAGTAATTCATAGCCTACCAGTACTATACGCGACATGAGGCGAGTCCGACCTCGACCGGCAGGTCCAATTGAGCTAGTCCATGAGGGCTTCAATCCCGCACGATCAATGGGAATCGTGACATTTCCAGAAGCATCGGAATGCTCAACACGAGTTCTGAAATTTGTTGTGCTGTATACCGCAATTCGGGAGCAATCCGAGCCACCATGGCTGACACTATTTCTCACAGATTCTAAATGGCGTCCGAGGGAGCGCCTTGTGTACCATGAGCAGTATCGCACGCATCAATTTCAGCATCATCGCGATTACTGTGGCGTCGTTGATCACCTCGACACTGTTTGGCATTATTCCGGATGAGCGGAAGTACACAACCAGCAACCGAGCTAAGCTCTCGCAAGCACTGGCTACTGCACTATCTCCGGCTGTGAACATGCAAGACATCCGAGAGGTTGGTCGGCAACTTGAGGTCTTTGCCGCCAACAACTCAGATCTGCTCTCTGTTGCGGTCTGCGAGGACTCCGGACGGATGGTAGCCGAGGTCGGAAATCATGCCAAGGAATGGCCCGACGATGCTTCTAAACTTGACGACGGTTGCTATGCAGCCCCCTTGCTGACTCCAAGTGGCCACTGGGGACGAATCGAGGTCCGGTTCCGCCCCGTGTATCGCGGCACTAACACTGTTTTCAATACGTCGCTTCTGAAGATTCTGTTGATCGTCGGTTCAATGGTGGGAGCCACGACTTGGTTCCACCTTCGACAAATCCTCAAGTATCTCGATCCAAGTCGCTCCATCCCAATGCGAGTTCAGCAGACGCTTGACAATTTTGCCGAAGGCGTCGTAATCGTTGACAAGGACGATCAAATCGTACTGGTCAATCAGAAGTTCGCCAGCGATCTCAAGAAGACTTCGGACGAGCTAATCGGCACAAACATCTGGGGCCTTCCGTGGCACTCAACTGAGGCAATGCCGACGACCGAAGAAGGCGTAAAACAACGCGGTACTCGAATGCAACTGGCAGACGAAACTGGCCAGGTCATCGCAATTTTCTCTGTGAACTCGTCACCGGTCCTGGACGATTCAGGAGTTCCGCAGGGCGTCATGATGGCATTTACTGATGTAACGCCGATGGAGATGAACCGAGCAGCGCTATTGAACACTCTCGAGGACCTGAGCCGGTCCAAAAAGGAAATCTCTGAACAAAATGAACAGCTGACCTATCTGGCAACGCGCGACCCATTGACGGGCTGCATCAATCGTCGGACCTTCTTTGAGGAATTCGAGAGCCACTGGGAAGAGGCAGAATCGAACAGCGGAGATCTCTCCGCAATCATGGTCGACATCGATTTCTTCAAGTCGATCAACGACACCTACGGACATAGTCGTGGTGACGACGTACTCCGCCAAACAAGCCGAGTCCTAACTCAACTAAAACGCGACAACGATATCGTTTGTCGTTACGGTGGTGAAGAATTTGCCATCGTCTTGCCGGGAACCAACATTGAGGGTGCGCAGCAATACGCCGAGAGTATTCGCGAGGCGCTTGAGGACTTGGATTTCGAAGACTTTACAATCACAGCCAGCCTTGGTGTGGCTGCATTCGGGCTCGGCGCAGATAGCCCACAAGAGATGCTCGACCAAGCCGATAAATGCTTGTATGTTGCTAAACGCAACGGCCGCAACCAAGTCATTCGCATCGATACCGTCCCCGAGGACCTGATCGTCGACGAGTCGAAGATCTCGCGCGAAAAGCCCCAAGCCGCCGATGGCCTGACCCCAGCCAAGATACCTTACTCGGCCGTATCGGCGCTGTACTCTGCGCTCTCCTACCGGGACCAACAGACGGGATTGCATTCGCGACGTGTTTCGACCTACGCAGCCTTGCTTGCCCAACGGATGCTCAGCCCCAGTGAAGTCTATGTTGTAGAAATCGCAGCCCTGTTACATGACATTGGCAAGGTCGGGGTTCCTGACGCAATCTTGCTAAAGCCAGGACCTCTGGATGACGTCGAATGGACGACGATGGAAAAGCATGATCGGTTCGGTGTTGAGATCATTAGTAAGTCGTTCAAACATGAACAACTCACGGAGATGGTTCGCTACCATCACTATCAGTTTGGTGGTGAAAGGGCCGCCAGCCAGGAACTTCGCGGTGAAGATATTCCTATCGGTGCTCGCATCCTTACCATCTGCGACTCGTTCGATGCGATGGTCTCCGATCGTCCGTACCGCAACGGGATGGCCGAGGAAGCAGCGATTGCCGAGCTTCGCCGTTGCAGCGGCACTCAGTTCGATCCTAAACTCGCTGAGGTCTTCATTTCAATTATCCAGTCTGGCGTCCGTGCGGAAGCTAGCAGCACTGGCTCAGGACTCGACGACGATGTGCTGCTGAGTATCGGCGAACAGGTCGAACGTTTGGTGGAAGCTGCTGATCGAGGTGACAGCAAGACCTTTGCGAGCCTGGCCGAACGTTTGCGCGACACCGCCGAACAACACCATGTACCACCGATAGTCACTGCCGCGACTAACGCGATTGAAGCAGCCAGTGAGGACGCCGCATTAAAAAGCCTGGTCGAAGAAGCGTTCAATCTATTGGCCGCTTGCCGCGAGCTTCGCAATGCCGATCAGACGAGCGTTCAAGCCGCCGGGGATTCCAAGCTGGGTGGAGATGTCTGAAGAAGTCGCCTACGGCTGAGCGTTTGCTGCTGGCAAATTTGCCCGTCCAGGTCTTTTCAATCGTTGCGTGTTTTGAATTGGACCACGACTCTCTGCGGGTGGAAACCGACGCACCAGACAGAGGGGCGTCGTGATGAAAATGTTGGAAAGTTGCGCGCTATTTGAGCAAGATTGGCTCAAGCCGTGGGTAACCAATTGCGACGCGAGTACCCACGTGACGCCCCGTGCCCGAATTTCTTGCCCCCCTCTGCAGCTTGGCTCTGAAGCGATGACTAATCGAGTTGGAAGTGGAAAACCATTTTCGTTCCTCAAGAAGGCGTTCCGAAAACGTCAGCGAAGGCGTGATCGGACTTGCCGATTCGAACATCTCGAAGCCCGCCGCGTGCTGGCTGCGGCGGTGTGGAACAACGCGGTACTGCCAATCAACGTCAATGGCGATCCAGGCGGCTTCATTGCCCCCAACGATGTGTTGCCGATCGTCAATGAGCTTAACGGGCACCGCTTCTCTGATCCCTCTTCGGGCAAGCTGCCCCGGCAGGTTGAAGACGATCACCCAGGTTTCTACTTCGATGTAAATTGCGATAGCTTCGTGTCGCCGATCGATGCATTGCAAGTCATCAACTACTTGAACTCCGGTGCTGACCCACAGCCAGGCTACCTCGAATCCCAAGGCGGCACCTGGGCCAACGCGAGTTGTTCACCCCAGTTGATCGAGGGAAGTGGCTTTTCCACCGAGATGAGCCGACGTTTGACGCTGCCTGATGATACGTCGGCTGTGAAGGTACTCTTTCAAGCTCCCGAGTTTGACTCGTCCAGCGGCGGAGTGCGCGACGCGTTCGAAATCGAAGTCACCGATACCGACGGTAACCCGATCGCATTTGCCTACCAACCCGATCGTGACGCCAGCTACAACTGGACCGAAGGGCAGGGGGTCGTCTTCGGGCCCGGCGTACAAACCACGACCGAACCTAGTGGGGAAGATTCTTCGGCAACGATCTACTTGGCAGGCCAAACGGCGGACACAGAAGTCATCGTCCGCGCTAGACTCGTCAACAACGACGGTGACGACACCACGAGTGTCATCGTGCGCGGCTTCGAAGTCATCGACTCCGACGTCGTACCGCCCGCCGGGCAAAGTGGGTTTGAGTCGCGACCTGTTGGAATTGACCGCCCCGACTGGAATGCGCTCACCGACCTATCCAGCAGCCTAGTTCCGCGCTACGGACGATCGAGTCTCGCGGGTGACAACACAGAATTGATCACCGAGTTAGCTGTGACCAATCAAGGTCGCCAGGCGGTGCTGGGCCGCGTGATCGTGGTGGTTGAAAACATGAGTGAGCTTGATGCCGCTCCCATGCATCCAGACGGCTTCACACCTGGCGGTGATCCCTACTTTGATCTCTCGCGCGAGATGGACGGCCAGCCGCTGGCTCCT
>DNPC01000692.1 GCA_003501565.1 Planctomycetaceae bacterium
GGGCAGTAGGGCAAAGTTCGGACCAGCCGGCCAAGCCTGCGTTTGGGCCTGGATCGAAGAGTTTTGGAGGTCCATTTTTTCATACACCTGGCCAAACCTCCGTGCGTGTTCAAGACCTGCCGTTACCCAAGAGGCGTGACGCGCCAAGCAATGCGTTGCCGAAGCCCGCAGGGGGTGGAGCCGACGCGCAAGCTAAAGAATGGTCAACGCCAGCCTATGTTGCCCCAGTCCAGCGGCGATGGGAAACACAACCTAGAATCGAAAATGCTCCAGTCATGGCCGGTGATTGGCGTTTCAATTTCCAAGCTGCTCCTTGGACAGTTGTCATCAAGAATTTTGCACGTGCGAATCGCAAATCCCTTGTCTTCATGCGACAGCCGACGGGCACGTTTACGTACTTCGACGAGAGAACGTACTCGTTCGTTGAGGCGTTAGATGTACTGAATGACTACTTGGTGCTTGATGGATGGCTACTCGTTCGCAACGAACAAAAACTAACGTTGATTTCGGCCGCTGAACCGTTGCCGGAAGGAGTGGCCCCGTTCGTGGCGCTCGACGTGCTTCCGACGCTTGGACGCAACGAGTTGGTGAGCCTAGCTCTAGCGATCCGGACTCCAATTACGCCTCAATTGGTCGACGAAGTTAGGCAGCTGATGACGCCGATCGGTCAGATTCAGGTCTTGACCGGTTCGCAGCGTTTGGTCGTAACCGACACCGGTTCATCGCTACGGCGACTCAAAGATTTACTCAATGGAACAGGTGTAGCCAGCAGTGACTTACGTCGGCAAGTGATCCGGCTTCGGCATGCACGGTCAGCCGAAGTGGCGGCGGCGATCAACCAGAGATTGGGCAATTCTGGTTCCGCAGCCACGTCCAACCTTGCAGGTGGAGTAGTGTCTGCCAGCGCAAGTGCGTCTGGAGGCGCGCAAGCAGTCGTGGTAGCTGAGCCACAAACAAACTCGCTATTAATTGAAGGCACACCGGAAGAGCTGGACGTCGTCCAAAGCTTAATCGCTGAGCTTGATCAAGCGCCAGGGCAAGTGGTGATTCAGGCACTTTTAGTCGAGGTTGTGCTAGGCAACACTCGGGAGCAAGGTGTTGAGCTTGGGTTTCAGGATTCTGTCCTGTTTGATCGCAGCATAGTTGATAATGTGGTGACGATCACTGAGACGATTACCAATCCGAATGGTGTTCAAACCAGCGATCAACGAATTCTATCGCAGAGTGCGACGCCCGGTTTTCCGTTCAATGGTGCGCCGCTTGGGAACAACACATCGGTGCGGCCTAGCACCGTCGGGCGGCAAAGCGTTAGCAACTTAGGCCTCGGCCGAGTTAGTGGGGACTTGGGCTTTGGTGGGCTCGTATTGTCTGCGGGATCCAATACGGTCAATGTTTTGCTTCGAGCTTTGGCTGAAAAGCACAAAATCGAAGTGCTTAGTCGTCCTCAAGTGACGGCTGTCAACAATCGCGAAGCACTCATTCAGATTGGCCAGCAGGTCCCGGTGGTTGATGGCGTAACTATTACACCTAATGGAAACGCTAATCCAGTCGTCCGCCAGGACAAGGCTGGCGTGATTCTGCGCGTCACGCCGCAGATTGCCGACGATGGCTCAGTGCAAATTGATGTGCAGGCTGAGAAAAGCGCCTACCAACTGGTGCCCGGTAGTGGGGTGCCGATTTTCACCGATGCGACTACGGGGAATGTTATTGAAGCGCCTGTGAAGGACATCACCACCGCGGAAACGACGGTCACGGCTTATTCTGGGCAGACAATTGCGTTGGGCGGAATGATCACCCGAGATGAAAGTGAGGTCGAACGCAAGGTTCCGGTTCTAGGCGACATTCCGTTGTTGGGCCGCCTGTTCCGTGTAGATTTCAAACAAGCCAACCGCAAAGAACTGCTCATCTTCTTAACGCCGACTGTCGTCAGGGACACGTGCCACAGCGACTCGATTAACGCGGGGGAAGCATCCAGACTGCACGTTTGCCCGTCAACAAACATCGACCTGCATCGAGATTTTCTTGACGCGACTAAATCGACGATGTTAGTCGACCCGGGGGCCTGGCCCGATCAGGGGATTGGCCCGGGGTTGATCGAGACTTTGCCACCGCGACCCGCCTTCGCAGCTGGCCGTCGTTTAAAACCCTAGAACTAGTGCCTAGAATTAATGCTCGGCGTTAATGCCCACGGTTAATTAATGCCCAGAGTTAATTAGTGCCCAGTGTTAATTAATGCTCGGCAGCTCGCTCTAGGTATAGCTGGTAGCGGTCCTGCATTTCTTGAACACTGTCACCGCCGAACTTTTCCACCATGGCTGCAGCAATCTCGAATGCAACCACATGCTCAATGATGACGCTGGCGGCGGAAATCGCGCAAACGTCGCTGCGTTCATAGCTAGCGCGGTGTGATTCCTTGGTGTCCATTCGGATCGAGTCGAGAGGCTTGCGGAGGGTGCTGATCGGTTTCTTAGCCGCTCGAACCACAAGTGGCTGACCGTTGGTCATGCCGCCTTCTAGCCCACCAGCATTGTTGGTTGGCCGCGTGTAGCCCAGGTTGGGAGCCTGTTTTTGCGATGCATCATAGTGAATAGGGTCGTGTACCTGTGAACCGGGACGGCGAGCCGCCTCAAAGCCTAGTCCGATTTCCACACCCTTGATCGCCTGCACGGCCATCACGGCCTGTGCAAGTTTTCCATCTAGTTTTCGGTCCCACTGTGCGTGAGTCCCTAAACCGACCGGTAGTCCTTCCACGCGAACTTCGATGATGCCGCCGAGTGTGTCGCCATCATCGGCAGTCTGATCGATCAGGTTTTCGAATTCTACATCACGCTGCGGAGCGAGTGTGTAGACACTGCTTTCGTCACGCATCTGGCGGTGTTCAGTCAACGTGCCGGCCGGCGTTTCGACAGCCAGGCGCCCAATTTCCGTCACGTAGCCAATCGTCTCGATGCCGAATTGACGCAGTAGACAACGAGCAACCGCACCGGCTGCGACTCGCACAGCCGTCTCCCGAGCGCTCGCACGCTCGAGCACGCCTCGGATGGAACCCAGGTGCTTCACAGCGCCGACTAGGTCTGCGTGGCCGGGACGCGGACGTTCAAGTTCCTTCAGGCGTTCGAGTTTGTAATCCTTGTTGATAACCTGCAGCGTTAGTGGGCTACCAAGCGTCACCCCCTGCCAGATGCCGGTTAGCACCTCAAGACGATCGGTTTCAAGCTTTTGACGGCCGCCACGCCCGTAGCCACCTTGCCGGCGACGCAGCTCCGTATCGGCGAGGTCAAAGTCGATTTCCAGTCCCGCAGGAAAGCCATCCAGCATGGCAAGCAGCGTCTTGCCGTGAGATTCACCTGCGGTCCAATATTTGAGCATGCGTATAGCCTAGCTTGCGATTGATCAGAACTTGAAGGCGAGGGTTATCCCTCTTGAGCGTCTACCCAAACCGTGTCGGAGGGTAAATCAGCATCGACCGGGCTCCCGCTGTCTTGCCGACCGCTGCCTTCGAGGCGGCTTACAAGACGTACGGTCATGTCATTCTTGCATTGCACCTGGCAGCTCAGGCGGACCCCTGACAAATCGCGCTGTTGCAAGCAATCGCGCTCTGCCACGGTCATCTGTTTCGGCTCGCCATCGAGAATCTCAACTC
>DNPC01000048.1 GCA_003501565.1 Planctomycetaceae bacterium
TTGAAGATCTGCGAATACTCGGACGATTTTCTGACCGGTGATGTACTGGAGTAAATCAAGCCAATGCGTGCCAATATCTGCAACCGCTCGCAGCGCCCCACCCTCGCTCGCCAAGACCCGCCAATTGAAATCATGTGGAGATAGAAGCCAGTCTTGAACGTAGGAACCATTGACATGCAGAATGCTACCTAAGTCACCTTCGTGCACCAGAGCAGCCGCGTGATGGTTGAGTGGATAGTAACGTATGTTGTATGCCACCGCGGTGATACGGTCCGATTTTTCTGCTAACTGAAGTAGTTGGCTGGTCTCCGCAGACGTCATCGCTAGCGGTTTTTCGCACAGGACGTGTTTACCGGCGCCTAGCGCGCGGGAAACTTGGTCAAAGTGGAATCGATTCGGAGTTGTCAGATGCACGCTGTCGATATCGCTGGCCGATAAAACGTCATCCAGAGTGCTAAACCGCGGCTCTAAGCCCAGTCGTTCAGCGGCCGCCTTCGATTTTTCTTCGCTGCTTCCAACAATACCAGCAACATGAACACCGGCCCTCCGCAGTGCTTCAACGTGGACGGGTCCAATAAAGCCTGTTCCCACTACTACTGCTGACGGACTTGGCATCAATTGCTCCTATTCCCAAATGTGACGCTTGGATAAACTCTTGCTGCTTGCTGCCGACTCGCTCTGTCGCCAAGCTGTCGGCAGCGTTTTGGCGGCGGCACTTTGGCGGCAGCGCTGGCGACTCAGTGTAACGCAGTTTACGAGCCAAAACACGACGACCGGCCGCACTCTGGGATTGTCAGGATCAAAGTCACATGGGAGAGCTATTCGCGCTAAGTGCTGCTGCGCTGTGGAGCCTTTCTTCGTTTCTATTCAGAGCAGCCGGTCGGCAGTTATCCCCTGTCATCCTCAATGCGACCAAAGGCGGTTTGGCGATCGTCATTCTTGGCACTTGGATTCTGGTGTCCGGGAAATCCGCTTGGTCAGACCTATCCCAGCAGCATCTCTCATGGCTACTCATTTCTGGCATTGTCGGGATCGGTATCGGTGACACAGCGTTCTTTATCGCCCTGAACCGCCTTGGCGAACAACGTACTGTACTCATTGCGGAGACGTTGGCTCCGCCAATCACCATTAGCTTTGCATTCTTGTGGATGAGTGAGCGACTAACCGCGAACGGTTATATCGGCATCCTGCTGACGCTGTTGGGCGTCATTCTTGGTATCACGCGTCACTCAGACGCTGCGACAAAACCCAGCCCCCGCGCAGGCCCCGCCCATGATCCGAATAAGACATGTGGGAACGCAACAATGCAGTTGCTTAGCGGCATGCTAGTCGCGGTGATGTGCGCAATAACCGCCGCGGCCTGCCAAGCGTTTGGGGCGGTAATTTCGCGTTGGGTCCTAGCCGGTAATCCGCTATCGCCCATCGAGAGTAGTCTGATTCGAATGCTGGGTGGTCAGGCAATTCTGTTTTGCTGTCTTGCCCCCAAACTGCGGACGGCCCGCATTGTTGCTGACAAACGGCCAACGACCACTTCTCCCAACACAAGTAGCTCGCCCCCAGTCCGCCCGAAATCAAGATTGACTGTGCGCGGCCTAAGCCTGATTGCCACGGCCACATTTCTAGGGACGGTGCTCGGAATTGTGTTGCAGCAAGCATCGCTAAAGCACACCTCAGCCGGAATTTCGCAAACCTTGATTGCTACAAGCGTCTTGTGGGTTCTGCCAATTGCTTGGCTGACCGGTCACCGCCCAACGCCGCGTGGAATCCTTGCCGCCACGCTCGGCCTCGCCGGCGTCGCGGTTCTGTGCTTAACCTAACCTCCCGGCGAAGTGCGTTGAGCGGTCCGCTGAGTTGCTTACCGCCAATCAAGGACTCGGAAGATGCCTTCGCGAGCGCGGATGCGGTCGGGCAGGTGCAGCAGGCGTTCCCGGTAGAAAGCCAGAACGAGCCCAGTACCGAAGATGACACCGCCGCCAAACAAGATGCTGGTCGCTACCGTATCGACTTGCCCCCATGGAACCAGTACCGCAAACGTCGCGAGGTAGGTGAGGCTCATCGTAGCGCCGACCAAGGTTGTAGCGCGAATCTTCAGTACTACCCCGGATGCCAACAACAGCACGCTCACAAACAAGAATCCGAACTCGTCCAAAACTACGAAATCCTGATTCATGCGATGTAGCCAAGTCGCAATAGCAAGTGGAGCGGACACAAACACGGCGCCGAAGGCCAAGCAATTGCCAACGAATTCACCGCGAAGTTGATTGCTAACCGTTCCAGCTGGCGATTGGCTCAACTCCCGCTGCTCGCGATACCAGCCCAAGTGCCCAAGCACCAGCATCACAGCTCCCGCGACGATTGCGAAGATTTCTACTTTTTGCCAACCGGTCAGTTCTACCAAGTGATATAGAGCCAGCAAGCCAATACCGATCTGCGCGATCGCTACGATGCTATACCATACTCGGTACGCCGGTCGTCGGCTGATACCCGCTGCGGCTGCGACCAAGAATGCCATCACGATACTCAGGATTGTGAAGGACGCTGGAACGGACGAAACACTGCCGCTGGCCATCACGTTGGCTCGTTCGAAAAGACCGTAAATCACCGAACAAACCGCTGCGATCGTTGTCACCGCGTTTCCGCAGTTGAAGAGCACCAGGTTCAGACCAGTAAGCGATTGCGTTTCTCGACTTTCGAACGGAATACTACCTGTCTGGCGTCTAAGAGCATCAAAGACGCGTTGCGCTCCGAGCAATGTTAGTCCAATCACGGCCAGTGCGATGAAGTAACCGCCGGGAGGACTCGCGTAAAAATCAAGGATTTGTATTCCTGCCAAGATGGCTGACACAAGCGATACCGCAAGGAACGCCGGCCGATCTTTCCAGGCTGCCAATGCATAGAACACAGCGCCCTCGATGAAAACCAACGCCCAGATCCAGTGATTTGTAACGCCTTGGCCCAGCAGCGACGGCACGGACGCGACAACTGAGACGGACAAGATGCATACGGTCACCGCCTGCGCGACCCATGTAAGCGACGTATGGCGAAGATTCTTAGGCACTAGCCAAGTGATTGCCGCGTAGTACACGACAGGCACCGCGATCATGAATGGAGCCTGGTAGGCAAGCGCTTGCACACCAATGCTGGCCAATGCAGAACTTGAAGCGATAAATACGCAAGCCACTACGCACAGATAGTACAGGAACTCAAACACGATTTGACGTTGGCGGTGTACAGTCAATCCAACGTAGAACGCCACGGCGGTCAGCAGCATCGCACCGGCAAAATCGATTGATTTGTAAGGTACTAGCAATTCTGCCTGGAACTCTAGCGACCTAGCGTATTCAAACGCGCCAATCACGAACGGTAGCATGCCGAAAATGAAACCGAGGACCGGCAGAGCGTCTGCTGTTGTCTTTCCTCCTGCCTGATCTTGGGCAGCGTTGTCCTGAGTAGCATTGCCCTGGGCGGCGCGGCTGATCCAAAGCTGGGCGAGATTGACTAGCAAACTGGTCATTGCCAAGACAACGATTATCGCGGTTGCCGACAATTGCACATTCAACAACTGAACTGTCAGCACTTCGGCCCAAAGCAACGTGAACGCTGCCAAATGCAGGAAACCACCTTTGCGCGTGACGACCAAATCCGAATACAGGTATCCGTAAGTCGCGAGGCCTACTAGAAGAAGGCTCAACCAACGCAGCTCGCCACACATCGGGCTCGGCGTCGCATCGAGAGCGTCATAAAGCCCACTGAAGTAACCTTCATAGAGCCAATCGCCAGCGACATGCGCGCCCAAAATCAATCCGAGGCCACTTAGCAGTTGCAAATGCCCTGATGTAAAGAACGCAAAACCGAATTCTTTACGACTAAATGCTCCCTTAGTCGCATTGAAAGCTCTCTCGGCATGAATCGACGCCAGCCCCAAAGCGATCAGAAATGTCGCCGGCAACCGAATCTCCCAGAACTTCGCTGGCGATGGAGGGATGTCCGCAATGATCAGTAATCCCGTCATCGTCACACCGGCAGAGAATATGTAGACGAATAACTTATCCTCAAGGAGGATTGCGGCCGCGGCGTAGATTCCGCATATCACCACAGCGGGTATCCACAAATGTCCATCAATCGTGATGAGGCCATTCGCGTTGTAATACCAGAGGTTCAGCGGCATCACTAAACTGGATAGCAGGGTAAGCGCTTGACCTGCAAGACGCTGCTGGGTGAACTTGAGGCAATAGAAGCCAGCCGCCAAAACGGCCAAGTTCGCAAATCCGAGAGAAACAGCGGTAACAACTGGCGTAAAGAAATCATTGATTGCTAACAACAGGATGAGTCCTGCAACAATCATCGCTCCGCCAATCCCCATCAGCCACTGCAGGCTCTGCGGATCTAAGATACGCTCAAGCAACGAAGGCGCATTGGGAATTGCTGACGCCAGTACCGGTGGCTCGCGGTGAGCCGTGTCGTTCGGCAAACGTTCCGCATCCGCTCCGGTGTGCTGTTTGT
Source organism: Planctomycetaceae bacterium (assembly GCA_003501565.1). GTDB lineage: Bacteria > Planctomycetota > Planctomycetia > Pirellulales > Pirellulaceae > Aureliella. The sequence goes on from DNPC01000048.1 coordinate 4,504, forward strand.
TCGAGGTTTCGGGGACAGGCCCCTGCGTGGCAATCTCGTTAATCCTCAACTGAGCATCGGCCAGCATACGCTCAAGTTCGCTGACAGCTTTTGCAGAATCCGCCTGCAAGATACCACCCTGTTTCGCCAATTCGTCAACTTGCAGAATCGAGAAATTGAGAACTCTGAGCTGCTCGATCTCATCTTTTGCAGACCGTTCTAGCTGCTGCAAGGTGCTCGGCTTCATCCCGGTGAGACTCGAATCGGCAAGCGCTGCAGGTATAGGCGGCGGCTGATCAGACTGAGAATTCTGATGCCATTGTTCACGTTTTTCTGCAAGCAATTCGATTGCCTTGGAGGCTGCGGCAGTTGGAAGCGTTCCACCTCGCCCCATTTCAGTCAGAAGCTCTTCGCATTTCTGATGCAGATTCAGCAGGCGTCCCCACCACCATTTCCGGTATTGCAGTCCGGCTTGCTCGCCATTCACACCTTCGTCGGGTGCATCCCCAATTCCTGAACCACTCTCGCTCATCGTTTTGCCTCCGCTTCACTGCGGGCCACCAGGACATTAACGTCCTACAAGAACTCCAGCGGTGCACGCCTTAGTTGCTGGCAATCTGCAACACAGACTGAACGCCTCAAAGCCGCAGCACCGTCACCTCGTTCCTGGATCCCGATCGCCGCCTGCTGTTGCGCGGTTTTTCAAAAAACTTCGAATTTGGGTTCACGATCCTCTCAATGGTTGCCAGCCAACGGTCTGCCGGACGCCTCATTGCTAGGGCGTCAGAACCGGAGTTTTCGGAAGATCCAGCATGCCCGTGAGCGCAATCTTGGATCGCCCAGCCCGCTCGCTCGGCCAAGTACCTCGCTCTTCCACACCCCGGGGCTTCTGTGACCTAGGTTTTTAGTGTGCCTTGAGCTGAATGCCAGAGACACCTCCAGGGCAAGCCTTTAGCTGTCCCTAACCAATGACAACTTACTACGGCGTTTAAGATGTCACAGACCACTTACAACTCACCAAGCAACCACTCGGCTCCTGTTTTTGCTCCCGCAGCACCGCCACTTCCAATAGGGAACGTCGCTACTCCTGGCGACAGTCCGGTCAGTCCACTTGGTGAACCCACTAAGTTCCCACCGGCTGTAAAACGTCCGGTGACGACGGAGGTTTGGGGAACCGACTTCGCCGTGCTGGATATGCCGGGTACGCTTGAGCTTGCCCAAGCGATTATCGAAAACCGGCGCCCAGAGTACCTCGTTACAGCCAACCTCAACTATTTGATGCTCACCAATCAGCATCCGCGGCTCGAAGAGATCAATCGCGATGCAGCGGCGATCATTGCTGACGGGCAGCCAATCGTCCGGCGCAGTCGTCGTGGTGAAGGCCTTGAACTGCCGGAGCGCGTCGCGGGCAGCGATTTGATCGTCGAACTCGCCAAGCTCTCCAGCCGACAGGGATATTCGATCTATTTCCTGGGAGCTGCGCCAGGCGTCGCACAGGCCGCCGCCGATCAGTTGGTCACCGAATTTCCTGGGCTAAAGATTGCCGGTGTACAATCACCACCGTTTCGCCAGCTGACCGCTGCCGAACACCAGGCAATGGTTGCGGATATTCACGAGTCTGGCGCCGACATCCTGCTGGTCGCCTTTGGTCAGCCAAAGGGTGAATGTTGGATCTACGACAACCTTCATGACCTTAACGTTCCACTCTGCATTCAGCTTGGGGCATCTTTCGACTTCCTAGCCGGCACTGCTAAACGCGCACCAAGATTCTGGCAACGGATCGGATGCGAATGGCTTTACCGTGCTCTCAGTGACCCTTGGCGTTTGGTCCCACGCTACGGCATGAACATTCTCTTCCTTGCCAGTTTGCTAGCTGGAGATTTCATTGCGCGAAAAAAACGAGCAGACTAGAGTCGGAGCGCCCTGGCTTGAAGATGCCCCGCAGGACCGTGGCGCAGGACCGCGGCGGACGTTTGAAATAGCCTAGTGGCTCGAATTCGGTTAGAATGAGGGACCCTCCGAGGCTTTCTGAGCCTTAACAATCGTCCCATCGAAACATACGGATTCGAGCAATGCTACGCTTTTGCCCGCTTGTTCTACCGCTGCTATCTATGGCAACGACCACGGTGGTTGCCGCCAACACTATTGATTTCGGTCAGGATGTAGCACCGATCTTGGAGGCCCATTGCGCTGACTGCCATTCGGCCGAAGATCCGAATGGCGGATTGAGTCTCTTTGATGCCAAAATTTTCGGCGAAGCGGACTCCGGCAAACGCGCGGTCGTCCC
>DNPC01000187.1 GCA_003501565.1 Planctomycetaceae bacterium
CCGTTTATGTGCTACATCTATATGATCGAGCGTGGCTCAACAAGGCTGCCCTGCGAGCGCTGGGAATCGATCGACATTTCTACGAACCCTTCGTTTCAGGGCGTCTCGAGCGGGACGATCAAGGGAATCCCACTGGGCTGGCGATGGCACGTCCCAACGCACAACCGCTGTATGCCCTGCTGGATCTTGCGCCCAAGCTTGACATGGAACAACAGCTGACATCGACAAAGCACTATTTCCGCGCATTAAACGCTCTTGGATTGACTTCGGCACTCGATTGTGCCGGTGGGTTCCTAAACTACCCAGACGACTACGGTGTTATCACCGAACTTAACCGGAGAGGCGAGCAAACGGTTCGAATCGGATACCAGTTGTTCGCTCAACGGCCGCTGTTTGAGCTGGAAGACTTTCAGCGTTGGAACGACATCGTCAAACCAGATCAAGGCGATGACTTTCTCAAGTGTGTTGGGGCGGGAGAGATGCTGGTCGCGTCTGCTTACGATTTCGAGGATTTCTCGTATCCTAGGCCGAACTTGCCCAAGCGGATGGAAGGTGACCTGAAGCCCGTACTCAAGTTTCTGTTCGACAACCGATGGCCGATTCGTTTCCATTGCACCTACGAAGAAAGTGCCAACCGCTTGCTAAACGTCATCGAAGAAGTCGGGCGGGATCAGGGACTAGAAGAACTGCATTGGATTTTCGACCATGGTGAGACCATTACGGAAGCTACCATGGAGCGAGTCGCTCGACTGGGCGGCGGCATCAGCTACCAAAACCGCATCGCGTTTCAAACAACGGCCTATCGTGATCGATACGGACAGGAAGCCCTGAGAAAAGTAATGCCGGTCAAGAGAATGATGGCGTCAGGCGTTCCTCTTGCTGCCGGCACTGATGCCACTCGCGTCTCTTCCTATAACCCATGGCTGGCCATTCACTGGGCAGTATCAGGCAAAGGACGTGGCGGCGACATCATCTGGTCGCCCGAAGATCGATTGAGCCGCATGGAAGCTCTGCGTCATTGGACAGTTGATGGTGCATGGTTCAGTCGAGAGGTCGGTAAGAAGGGGCAAATCAAGGCGGGACAGCTTGCGGACCTAGCAGTGCTTGACCGCGACTATTTCTCGGTTCCCGAGGATGAGATTGTCGACATCGAGTCCGCACTCACGCTAACCGGTGGGGACGTAGTCCATGCTCGAGCCGAGTTTGCCGCACTGGCGCCAGCTTCTCTTCCGGAGTTACCAACTTGGTCACCGCTCAAGCTATTCAGCGCCCCAGGCACTAAAGCCTAAGTCGATCAGCTTGTCACCGGTATTCGTTGTTATCTGCAACGTTTGGGGGTCTTGAATCAGCGATTCGGCCTTCAAAAGACCTACACCCGGATTTCGAGCCTCTTACCGCTTGCGTTCAAACACCGAAAATCGTCAAAGGACTTGACCCCAACGCCGGAAGTCCGACGAAAACAAAGGCAGCGGATATGAGCGAGAGTGCTAATGCTAGCGATCATATACGCTCGGAGATGGATGGACTCCCTCGAGAGCTTCGAAAGCAGCCGATGATGGACGCAACCTTGCCAGTGGCGGTTCTCTCAGAACCTGCAAAAAAGAGATTCAAAGCTGTAGCTTTGCTCCTGGGCATCTGCGTTTTTGCAAGCGTCATTGCGATCTTCCCACATGGTTTGTCGGCACAAGAACCGGCCGCAGCTGTGCCTACTGCACCATTTACCTTGCCGCCAACGGGCCCAGTCCGCGAACGCGAACCGCTCAGTTCCTTCCAAGGGTTCCTGGAAGACGCGCTGCCTTTGAACCCGCAACGGCTACGAGTAAGCGGCGAGCTTCGCGAACAATACGAGTCCTGGTGTAACCGAGAGTTCGGTTTGGCAGAAGATGCTGACAACGACTACCTGCTGCAGCGAGTCTACCTGAGCTTTGAAAGCCAACCGGCGGATTGGCTCTCAACACTAGCCGAATTGGGCAGCTCGTTTCAGTTCGGGTCGTCGTTCGAGCCATCGCCCATCGATGAAGATCCCGTCTACTTTCAACAGTTGTTTGCGAACACGACGCTGCTCGAAAGTCAAGCCGGGCGATTGTCAGCCACGTTTGGACGTCAGGTGTTCTCACTCGGCTCCGGTAGGCTAGTCGCGATTCGAAATGGACCTAACATCCGGCGCAGCTTTGACGCGGTGAGACTCCAATTCGACTCGGCCCCTGTTGCTTGGCAGTTGCTTTGTGGTTCTGACGTGGAATTTGGCGGGGACGGCTTTGATAATGAACCTCGAACAGACCGACTGCTTTGGGGGAGCTATCACACATTCAAGGCCGGTCCAGAATCGTTGTTGCCGGGTAATGGTGGCTTAGACCTCTACTACCTTGGTTACCGAAACCGTGACGCAGAGTTCGACTCGGCGTCAGGCGATGAAAGAAGGCACTCGTTCGGCGCTCGCGCTTTTGGCCTGTTCGGCAATGGGAATCGGTGGGACTACAACATTGAACCCGTCGTTCAATTCGGCTCCATCGGCGACCAGCAGATTCAAGCGTATACCGTTGCAAACGTGCTTGGCTACACCTTTCGGGCAGCCCCGATGGAACCGCGATTAGGTTTGAAGTTTGACATCATCAGCGGCGACCGGGATCGCAACGATGGCAGACTGGAAACCTTCAACGCATACTTCCCCAACAACAGCTACTTTAGCGAAGCTGCCATTTTCGCTCCGGCCAATCTATACGACCTGAACCTCAACGCTGAGCTCCAGCTCTTTGAAACGTTAAGGCTCGTCATGCTTTGGGACTTCCTCTGGAGATACAGCAATTCTGATGCGATCTATGTACCGCCAGGGAGGCCAGCTTTTCCGGGCAACTCCAGCGATCGGAGATTTATCGGTGATACGATTTCCCTCGCAACGGAGTGGAAGCCAACTCCGGCCATCGAGCCAGTGTGGCATATGTTCACCTGGAACCCGGCGCGGCCCTCGATCCCGTTGGTGGTAATCCGACAGACTTTTTCTTGATGTGGGCGACTTGGTTCTTCTAACGAATCGCAACTCTTGTAGACTCGCTTCGATCACGTCGTACTGCACCGGTACTCAACTTCAGCGAACGGTGGGATTCGATTGACCGGCAGCGACGAATGCGCAGTCCATACTCGGCACAAGCATCAGCATTACTGCCGAAAACCATGCCCTTGAACTCACATGCGGACGGCTTCCGCGACATTAGTTTAGCGTCGTATTTTGTTGCAGGATAACGGCACAAAAACCATGGCACACTGCGTGACTTCGTGTGATACTAAAGGCTGATCCGAATACTAGCCTGGAGTTGGCGGACTCCCTTTTGAACGGAGGAGTTGCCGTGGATGCAGAGCAGTGGATTGGTGTATTGCTTGTGGTTATCGGTGCATACTTTTGCTTATGTGCCTTCTTCTTTCCGTCGTTCTTTCTCTATCGCTTAAAGGCAGCCCAGGCGGCATCAGTCTTTGGCGATAAAGTGGCCGATCGATTTTTCGGTGGGCTGGGTGTGGTAATGCTCTTTGCCGGAAGCCTCAAAGCAATCGGACTGTTTTAGATCCACCCGCAGTTTTCTGCCTTCAAGAACAAAGTCGTTCCCGAGAGAGAATCATGAATTACATAAAATCCGCGGCCTCCATTTGCATAATCCTGGTCACTGGTTGTGGCTCCTCAACCAGTAGTTCAAGCACTTCAACCACCGAAGCAGCACCTGGTTACGCGACTCCCAGCGAAGCCGTCCAGGCTTTTTATGAGGCGTTTGCCGAGCAGGATCTCGAAAAAGCAAAATCTGCTTCCGTCCTTAACGACAAAGTTCTTGAGTACTTAAAAACCAATATCCAACTCTTCAAGTCGATGGATGACTTTGCCCTCGCCGATGCTGAATTCTTCGGCGCTGAAGGGGCGATGGGAGTTGGATTGGCAGGTGCCAGCGCTCTTGCTGCAATTCAGGGAATTGAACCGGAATTGATTGATGAAACCCACGCAACATTCGCAATTAACCCCAACAGTCCGATGAAACTCCTCAAAGGGCCGACGGGCTGGAAAGTTGACTTTACTGGCCCAGAGAACGCTCAGTTCCTGGAACTATCGACTGATGCGTTCGGTAGGACGATTAGCATGTTTGTCGAACTGCGAAGCAAGATCAAAGACGGAACACTCAGTACTCGAGCAGAGTCGCGAGCAGAAATGGCCAAGCTAAAGAGCAAGTACGGACTGTGACGAATCACAGCCCCCCAATTTCCGTGTATCCCATTGTTTACACCTCTGCCCCCAATTCGCTATAGGTGCAATGCACCATCACCTTCCGCCTCGCAGATCAAGGCCGTCGTAGCGAGGCGTGCGATCTCATAGAAAGTGTGCGGCACAACTCGTATGCCACGATTGATCGCCAGCACCAATCCGCCCTCTATCCATGTGTCCGCCGTAAAGAACTCTTCAGGCGACATTACGATGTGGAGTCCATTCTTCTCGTCGCCTTGGATTTCAACGACAGAAGCAAACGTCGGATCGTGAGTCGTGAGTCATCATTTGGTGGTGGATTCAGCTATCGGACTCCATCGTGCCAGAACGGCGGCCATCACCGGCCGCCGAACTTCATGTTGATGTAAAAAACAACTAGCTAAGCGGCTCCGTGTGCATGCAATTATTCGTTGCGTTGGTTAGGAACAATTCTCACTGAAGGACATATTTCTTGTATCGCTTCCACAAATTTCCAAGCAGGATTACCGAAATTGTTTGAAAGTGGATATTCCGCCCCGTTTTTGCAAACCAGAAAGTACTGGGGGCCTCCCTGCATCCGAAAGTCCTCTCGAATTTCAAGCAAGTGGTTCAAAGGCAAGTCGAATGACGCACCCATCGTATTATCTGGGCATTCACAGAATATTCGATCGTTGGTGAGCAAACAATTGAAGTCGCCCGATTGGTTCCAAACAGCATAGGAAGCTAGCGGGTACATGATTAGGTTGGAGGTAAATACGGCGACACAAATCCAGAAAGGCGGCCCACGAAAATCGAACATCGCCGCCAGCATGTAGAGAAAAGGAATCATCGCGAAGAATGAAAAAACGTAGCTCGAAATGATTCTTCGCCGAGATCGCCGGTGTGTAAGGATCATCTTCGACACAGAGCACCTTTTCTGTCGCGACGAACGTCTACGATCACGCAGCGGCCGCCACGATATCAACCATTGAACTCCGACGCGACCGGCCGCTCGCGTGCATCGTCTGGTTCGTCAGTCGGTTTCTTGACGAATCCAGCGCATTAGAGCAAAAGTATGATGAGCCAACGGCATATTTGAATCTGGGGTCTTGAATGATGGCGCAGGCAATTCATCCACCTCAGGCAGACGGACTACGAGACTTGGGGCGACTGAATAGACCGCATATGAGAGCAAAGCCGAAACATAGAGCGAAAGCAGGAAGACTCATTGGCAGTTGCTGGAAGACCAGTGTGAATGACATGGATGCGATCGCAAATGCAGACATCGTGAGCACGAATTTTTTCAGCCACCATTCGCGACTCCATCTCGATTCGCAATCAGACGACAAATAAGCGAGAATCCGTATCAAGCGACCAATCTCTCTCTTTGACGAACGTTTGCAATGACGCTGTCGAGTGCGCGATTCCGCTTTGTTGTGAGACGCCTTCGCGACTGGCGTGCATTGACTTGTTCCTGTCAGTCGTTGCCAGCTCCTTTTGTGAGCAATCCATGAATATCGCTATTCCATCTCACAATAAATTCATCCTCATCTTGCTCACTATCATATTGCAGTTCCTCGTGTTCAAAGCAATAAAGACCAGGTAACAGCTCACCAGATTCAGACGTGAAATACCCCATAGAATCGCCATTGTTCCAGTCTATGAACGGATGGAATCGACCTTCCAATTGTGGGTGGGATTTCAAGTACCATTGCTCAGTTGCTTTCGTTAAGTCAGCAATTTGTTTGATAGGAACAAAGAACCAGTATTTCTCATCATCCGCATCTAAACTACAGCCGTCGCTTGCTGAGTAAAGTTCGAAAATTTCGTCTGGAACAACCTGGGGCAATAAATTTCTTAGGGATTGAATTTCATCGATGGAAGCTGGAGGAGCAATGAATAGGACATAGTCAGGAGAAACTTTTCCTTGGTGAAATTCTCTTATAAGCATCACGTAATCCATCATCTACCCAGTCTGAAAGGAACGATTGGCGGTAACCTCGGATTGGCGTTTGAGTTTGTAGTGCAATGTGGGGCAGTGCCAATCCTGCGGTTCACCGCTTGGTTCTCCGGCATTCACTGGTTGGTCAGCTCATCATAACCGCCCTTCAGCGAACTTGTTATGAAGGAAGTCAGCTCGTCTCGCTCTGCAGCGGTTAACTCAAGAGCATCTAGCACTTTGGTTTGAGAATCGCCGCTCACGAGATTCACGTTGGGTGACCGCAAAAGTATATTCGAAGCTTTGCCAAAGTAGTCACGTGAAGATTTGCAGTCCAATTGCACGAGCAGTGTATATGCCAACGATTCCGCTGTATTTCCAGGGCTTCTGCGTGTAAATGCAAAATCAATGTCTTCTTGTGATCGCCAAATCCAGTAAATACCGTAGATGAGTTCTGAATCCAATACATCCTGGATACGCTTTGGATCTTCGTCAAACGCGGATGCAATTTCATACGCTTCCCACGCCGCTTGGATATTGATGTTTCCATGAATGTGGGCCGCCATCTCGCGCTCAAGTTTGACGCGAATCGCCAACCGGCTAGACCGCTCGGAGTACCAGCCGAGGGCGAGCGCAGAGATCGTAATTATTGAGAGCAGACTCGATAGTTGGAATCGTTTTATCAATTTATTCGTCGAGAGGAAGAACGTCCAGCATAACCGAGTGGCGGCAGTCAGCTGGCAATTGAAAAACCGCAGGATTCACCCACTCAGTGCATACGTTTGTTATTCGGTTAGGGTTCCTCGACAACGACTGATTCCGAATTACTCAGCGCATAGTCAACCAACCGGTGGAATCCAATCGAAGCAGCATCCGACCAGCAATTGTCGCAGAAGTAAAAACCGAATTCTTCAAGGGATACCGTAAATGCCGACCACCCGTCGGCATCCGTGGGGTTCTCCAGTCGATCGAGGAATTCTGCGTGATCAATGTCTGGTTTCAGTTGGCAGCGAATATGGTATTCAATTCCCATTCATCAATGCCGCATAACGACCGGCGTCACCGGAAGGGGAGAGTAAAGTTGTCCATTTAAGATCCGGCCGCAAGCCCGCTCCGCATGCACGCCATGATTATCCGACATCGCACGCCTTCGGTCTTGCATACCGTCGTCATCAATCACCACCGTCGCCCCCACCATCGCCATCTCCACCACCACCGTCCCCGTCGCCAGAGCCATCATCGCCAGCGAGACACGCGTCATCAAACGAAGCGGAATTCGAATCGAATGTCGTCGAGAAGACCCCTGCACGATGTTTCAAATTCTTTATCTGGTCACCGGCTTGCAAAACAGCACCCGTTCGTTTGTCGAGTTTGTAAAGCGTGCCGTACGAGAACGCGTAGAGATGTTTGTCGGTCTCTCTGAGTGAAACGAATGGGCTTCCCGAAACAAGCCATCCAGACTTAAGTGCAGTGGTCCAATGCACGGAACAATCAGACGCTCGTAAGGCGTACACGGTTCCGTTTCCGCCAACGAACAAGAGGTCTGGCATGAATGTTCCTATATCGGATAACGTTTGCGATGACCGCGGTCGCCGCGAGCGATCATCCATTGGGAAAACGGCCGGTTGGCGACTCCGGTCCATCGCTTGGCTCCCCCACATAGGCGTCGCGAGAGAAGTTCCAACTTCGCGGCAGTTCCGCATCGCAGATCGTACAGTAAAACCAATCATCTTTCACGATATTTCGTTCACCACAACTTGGGCAGAGGCGAAAAACGACCTCGGTTGTGAATCTTTCGGGATGTGGGATGCCGATTCGATCAAGTGCACGGGCGACGGTCGTCCATGATTCCGGTTGTGGGCAGAAGCCAGTTGATTGATTTGAGATTTCCGTGACGGTCAGTTCCTCGTCAAAGCCGATTTCACCAGCGGAAAGGACCGGTCCACCAGATGCACATGCGACATGTTCGGAACGTCGAGGCGCGAGCAACAGCTCGCCGTCCAAGTTAATCGTAAACGTTACGATGTGCGTTCCGTCCGGCGAACGATCCGTTACTGCGGACGCAAGCCAAGCCCGAAGATCATCCAGAGTCGCGATGCTGGTTCCGGAGGGCTGCGATTTCGCAGCGTCGCGGATTTTGGCTGGGCCAACGTAGTGGTATTCGCGTTTACACATGAGCATCGGAGTGGGGGAACGTCAGCGATCATCGAGCCGGAAGAGACGATCAACCATTGAAACGACGCGCACAAGCATGCCATGCGATGCATCGCATGGTTATCCCGCGCTGTTTTTTGGGTTCAAGTTTCAATTTGGGCGAGGTGCATTAGTAATAATAGAATCCCCATGCCGTCATTCCCACTGGTATATCAATATTTTCCGTCGGCCTTTTGTCGAGTCGAGGAAAGGTCAACCGATCATCGGGCAATATGTCAATAAATCCATCGGGCAACGCACGTTGTAGTTCCGGAAAAAGAGGAAGCGACGTGATCACCCAAATCGTATCGGTAGTAGGCCATCCGTCAGGAGTACCTATTCCGGTCACCTCAACGAGCACGTCGGCAACATCCTCACGACTACGAAGTTTGCGGAACAAATCAAAGTAAACTTGTGGAGAGTGTTTTCGCGAGCGAGATTCTCCAATTGAGTTTCGGTCGGCGTTGCCAGCAAAGAATAGCTCAAGTGAAACCAGAGGGCGTGGGATATCGGGGTCGTTGAGCGAGCCAATGCGAGCGATCAGTCGGTCACGATCATTCATACGACAGGGATATTTTTTGCGATTCGTGAAACGCAAGCGGGATAACGGTGCGGTCGGCGCGGGTGATCTTCCACTTCAAAAATCATGACTCGCCCACTCGTCGTGCATCCGATGGTTATCTGGCTATGGGAACGCGGCAAAGCCCTGCATGTGGCTGCCGTTTAGTGTTTGTTGGCACCGAACAGTTCGAGCATTGTAGCGACTATTTCCTTACGTTGAGTTAGGTGCTTATGTAGGTCGTGACCATTAATGCCGAAAGCGGCCACAACAAAATCAGTTCGCGGTTTGTCAAGTATCGCAAATAGGTTTCCTTACCCCATCCCTTGCGGCAACATTTTTCGATCATCTTCGAATTGCGCGGCCAATTGAAATGATCCGCAAGGATCGCCATATGGGCCAAGGACGGCACTCGCCAATCCAGCGTGATCAAACTCTGTAAAGTCACCAACGCGGTTCGTGACTTCAACTGACGCGTGAATGATCGCAGCGCACTTCAGCGTTAAAGCGTGTCGGCTAATGAGGTTTTCGAGTGCTGCGTCTAATGGGGACATCCATTCGCCAGATAACGTTTGGGTTATCGCGGGACCTTCGTTTGAGTTCAGCCCCCGTCTGGTTTCAATGGCCCCCGCGCTCAATCCGTTGCTTCCCGAGATGGGAAGTTGATTGTGTTCGCCGCATAGTTCTAAATCTTCGTGTCGAGCACTAAATCCATGGAAATACGTATACAACCAACCTAGAACGATCGAAGAGCATGGAAAGCCAAATACGCAAGTGAAAATAGGAACACACAACATACGGCCAGGATGGCGGAGTGAACGCGACGCAATGGAAGCTCTGTATCTTTCATGGCCCACAGTAGAACGCCAATCGGAAAGCTAATGAAATGCAAGCCGAGTACGACGAAAGGAAAGAGCAAGAAGTAATCAATGCCAATGAATGGTGCATTTGCCAATGCCCCCATAGCGGCTCCGGCCAGCGTGCACAGCGAAGTGAAGAGCGGAGCCCGGCTCAGAATGTCTCTACTGTTCTCGAGTTGCATAGAATCAATATCGCCGGCCAACGTTGGACATCACGGGGGACGGACTTGGGACGTTTCCATTCACGAACCGCGCAAGCCGGCCTCCCGCGCATGTCATGGTTCGTCCGAGTTGGGGATGGCATTGCTAGGGAATCTCACGGAAACATTGTTGTGCGGATTACCGGATTCGTCGAGGTGGATTTCACCATAGGGTTCAATCGGCCGAAATCCGTTCGCATAGTAATTTCCGTGTTTCGACAGCACACGGAATTCATTCCAAATCCAGTCAACGGTCTGAAGGTCAACACTGGTGTCGAGTCGCTGAGTTAGTTCTGTTTGGAACAGTCTGAACCGTGTTTCGTCGACGATATAGTCAGGTGTGTAAAACACATTCGGGAATGCTGTTTGCGTCCAACCCAATATTGCATCCCATTGTTCCATGGTCGCCCCAGGTGGTGGATGGGGTTTTGCCGCTTCGAGCCTCGTTATCACACCCCGATTCCAATCGTTCAAGGCGCGGTAGGGGGCTGTAAAGATCCAGACTGACGCCACACCAAAGGCTGCGAAGATGGCAGTTGCGAGTGCGACGAGTTTAAGAATTCGCATCGTATCCAAAGCGACAAGCATTCAAGGACGAACTTATAATTCTCAGGCGCGAGCGCCCGTAAATGGATTCCCTACTTTAGTTCATATAGCTGGTCGAATGGGCTATGAGATCCGTCGATTTAAGACTCATCTTCCAGGATGTAGAGTTGCGTGGTAGCGATAGAATTGTGCCCTAAAATAGCCTGTCGACACTTAATGGCATTCCTGACATGTGTAGATGTGTTGCTGCCGCACGCCGACTGTCGTGTGGCGTTATCCACCGCTGAATGCCCGATCGCCGATCTGGAAGTAACCGGCGCTGGTAGTTGTCATCGCAATGGAAGCGTTTCAGTCGTCCATCGGCCGGGTCGCAGCTAAGAGACTCGCTCGGAAACAGCCACATCCAGCTAAAATCCGAGGATGCCGAAGGGCATTTGCGAGCGTACGCGTGGGGGTATTGGGACGCCGTATTGTCACTCGGTAGCTGCCACGTTCTGTATCGAACCAAGGCTTTGGCGTTCGAGCCATGAAAACTCTCCAATCTGATCTAGAGATCTAGAGACCTAGAACATGACTGGCAGACTGAAGAGTTTGCTAGAAGATCCGGGCGAGTGGCAGCTCGCCTGGGTCGTTTTTTAGCGGAAGGAAAATTCTGTCCCAGCGACCGTCGGAAGTCACCAAAAACAAAGCACGCCCGATAGGATTCGAACCTATAACCCTCGGTTCCGAAGGCTCGGGCTGTAACTCCTCTTTATTGCACTAATTGCTTGAAAAAGTAGCTTTTCACGCTGAAAAACCTCTTTGCAGACCATAGCAGAATCACGCAACTAATTGCAAGGTTTTCGGGAACCTTCCCGGTTGTTTTGGGAAAGTTCCCAGTAAGGATTCTAGATTGAGAGGCCGCGATAACGTGTGTATCGAGATCCGCTATTTGCGGCTTTTCCCAAGGAGATCCTTCAAGTTCATCGAGGATCTCCACCGTCATTGCTACTCTGCAGACAGAGCCACATCAATTATCTGTTTCTGACGGCTCTTTGGCGATGGAGCGCAATTTTTCCAAGACCGATCTGTCCGCCCCGCCCTTGTCAATCCAATCACGAAAAGCTTTTCTGATGCCTTCATCGGGGACCTGTTCGAGTAGGAGCTCGGCTTCTCGCAACTCCTCAGCCGAAAGTTTTTCTCCGGTCTTCTTTTCGTCGGTCGGCGTTTTCTTGCCACCAGACTTGTCAACTCCCTTGGCCATTCCCAAGCTACCGTAAAAGCTGTAGTCACCTTGGTTGAAGGATGCTTGGTTTGGATAGTCATCTCCAACGACTTTAGCCTGCTGGCCACGCGCTGGAGGAATAATCCATTCAGCACCCACTACGTTCTCCGGTCCTTTCTTCCAAGCTTCTAGCAGCTCCTGGAACGCCTTCTTCAAGCTGCCTGGATCATTCGGAGGCATGTGCTCATCCAACACCCAGCCGTTCTCAGCAAACATCGTTAGCGTGCTCATGCCGACGCGGTGGCATTCCAAACATGAGTTGCCTTCAATGTGGAGAGTCAGTTGCCGCCGCCGATCACGTAGTACGGCGAATCAGCATCCAGAATCGGAATGACCGGTTCGTCGGTTCCGGGAATCTTAGCCGCTGTGATAAAGTCGTTCGTTATGAATGGATCTGCTTGATGGCATTGAACACACTGGACATTGCCTGGCGGCTCAAAAGCTTGATTGAATTCCGTCGGATTATCAATCCAGGGCATAGTTCCGCGCATTCGCAACGTTTTGTCATCCACCTTGACCCACGGGCTGATATGGTCGCTGCTTTCGAAGTAGGCGGTCGCTCCGGTGCGTTTGTTGTAGCCGATGAACTGTACCGAACCGCCGACTTGCTCAGGACTCAGGCTAAAGTTCCGTCCAAAGCTGACCCATACAACATCCGGCAGTGGCTTACCTTCAGCAGTTTGGCCCGCATGTCTTTGCAATGTCGAACCGGAAAATGTGTCTTTTCCAAGAAAGTTGGGATTGTCCCAATCCAGCCCGTGCCCAAATTTCCTTTCGCCGTTGACGTAAAGTGGAATTTCAACCGCCTCGTCGAGGTTGATCTTAGGTGGAACGCCTAGCTCAGGCTCAACCATTTGAGCGTACTCGAAAGCCGTCTTTGGAAAACTCCGGCGGCCGCTTTTCTTCGGCTTTGCTTGCGCCTTAGAGTTTGTTGTGGCTTCCTGACCCAATTGCTGGGAAACCGAAACTTGTTGCCCAGATTCAAGAGAAGAGGTTAACGGGACGCAGAAGACCGACGATAGCGAGAAGAGAGCTGCTGTTGCAGTCAATAATCCGATAAGTTTCATGGCTTGGACTGGGCCCCTAAAGGCGGAAGGCGGAAAGGGAACGCGCGATTGCTAATTGACTTGATAGCAACTGAAAACGAAAGGCCATTGGTTGGCATTACCAAACAGCGTTTTCTTTCGCTATGAGAGAGATTTGAGCACATCAGCGGCGACCGAGCCGTTGCTCGATAATCCGTGACATTGTCACACCCTTCCGTTCAGCAGCGTCCTTCAACAGTTTGTGAGCGCGAATCGAAAGCGTTACGGAACGGGTTTCTGTTGAGAAACGCTGCCGGCGTTTGCGAACTGAAGCCTTCAGTCCAGCCCACGCTGCAGTAGTGAGGTGCGTTTCACACCAAGTGTTGAGCTTCTTTGTTTTGGTGGACTTCCCGCCAGCCCTGAGAATACCGTTCACGGCGTCCAGAGCCTCACCGTGCGTTAACTCTCGAAGATCCAGGGTCAACTGCAATAGCTGGCTCTCCAGATATGCTCTCGCGTGAGTAAGATCAGCAGCAGTGATTTGGTATCTTGGACGTGGCATTCGCTTCTCCTGGATGGAGAATTGTAATCGTTAGTGAATATGGGACAATGTCCCCTAATGCCTCCTAGATGATTTAAGGAATCAGGAAATGAAAATATGTTTGCTCGTACTTTGTATTGCCAGCCTCTTTCATATGAACCTCGCCATTGCTGCGGCTCCGACTGATTCAACGCGTAAAAGCCAGACCCCAGGGTTCGGGAATCAAGTTACTGACCAGCTTGGGAAGATGGCAGGCAAGTGGGAGATATTGGACGCCCAGTTGCGTGGTGGCCCCTTACCTAAAGATCAATTTGAATCACTTGAGATTGATGATTCTGGATTTATTCTTCGCATTCAAAAACGCAAGGTTCATTTCAAGTTCATCTCGTACGATCTTGACTCGAATACCTTCCTCGCACGCTCTGTGCCGCGCAGGGAAAATCGCCAGCTCATGTACGAAGTGCGAATCTTCGACGGTACGGTAAAGATCCGCTATTGCATAAATGGCGCCCACCTACGTCCAGATGCGGAGGAAGAGGATTCACAGATGTTAGTGCAAAGATGGAGAAAGAAGCCGCAGGAAAAGAAAGATGCGAGGAATCTGTAGTTGCTGGCTAGCTCCCCAGTCCTCGACCTGCCCACACGTCCAGCGTTGCTTTTTTTATTCGAAACTCGAACCGGTGGCAGGGTTCGGGAAACGCCGATGTGCTTCGGTGTTACACACCCCAGAGGATTCGCTACAGAGGAAAGTGAATTTGGTTTGTCCCACTTCGGCGGCTTCAAAGCTGAGAAAGCTTGCTGCGGTGTCTAAGTCCTAGGTGCGTTCGTGATCTGAAGCAGTATCCAGATGTATACTCGTTCTTTCGTTTGAGTCTGAGCATTCTGGACACCAATCGCGCCGGCATTGTCGAACTCTGAAAGGTCAGCGATTGAAAACGACCGTATGTTGCGAAGCAAGAAGCTGGGTTAATCCGCGACTTCAAATAGATGATGATCCAGATCGAGAGGCTTGGACGACGCTCTTTCCGAGGTCATATGCTTTTCCTTCACACAACAAACTAATCACTGGTTAGTCGACGCGCGGCTGAAAGGCGGCCGCGCGTCAGCCGAACTACGCGTCCTACTCAGGTGTGCCCAGATTCACAATTATTTTCGTATCTGCCGCGTCTGTCTCAATTCTTCTGCCTGCGTAATACTGGAAAGCTGACTCATTCCGCAACCGTTTTCGTCTTCTTAACAGTGCACGGTCGACAAGGGTGGTCGCATCGCTAGATGCATCCTTTGCAGATACTGCACCGACGAGCCGTTGACTCTTTAGCTCGACCACGCGATCAAACGCAGCCCACACAGCGAATAATGTCATTGCAACGAGTAAACTGCGCGAAGTGAAAGTAAACCTTCGGCGTGATTTCGACATGATTGACACTCACTTTCGAACTAGCTCGGAACCTCAGAAAGACATTGTGATTAGGGTTTTTCGGTCGCGCAGTCTAGGTTGGCCTTCGCTCTGGTGGGCTACTTCATGCGGCTTTAACGCAAGTAACAGCAATGGTCGAACTCTGCGGTTTTGAACCGTTTCGTTATACAACGCGTGATGTGCCTGAGTTTACAAATTTCAAGCTTCCAAATCTGAACTGGATGGGACCACGTCCCTCAATCGGGATCAGGTCGTTCACATCACGCGTTCTAGCTTCGATTCTGCAAGCTTTCATTGCATCTTAACTGGACGTCGCCACGTGTTGTGGTCTGCTAGGAATTCCTAACACAGTGCTGCAAGCAAAGGCGTACTGTAAAGCACCGTCGCTGATTCTTAGCGCTGTATTGCTTGCGACGCGGCGGCGGGCACAGCTTGCGCGAGGGGCAGATTGAGGATGACGAAGATCAGCGTGGTTTTACGTCATCGGTACTACTAAACGGAGTTTAACATGTGCTATTTGCTTTTTTTGGGATGCGTACTCACCCTAGTCACGCCTTCATTTGCGGAGGTCGAAAGGCCGACTGCACAAGAGGCGCTCGACAACGCTCTGAATGCGATGCTCGTCGAGCGGCATGAAAGTGTTGCAAGCCTCGCTCAAATTACAGTCACCTCGATGAAAGGAAACGTAACCAGGCTTTGGAATAGAGAGCAATTCGTTATTTCGCGAGCAGGTGGTAAGACTAAGGACGGCTTCTTGCATTGGAGGACTGTTGGTGATGATCTCGATGCGGTGCAGCGAACTCAATACGAATCACGGGAAGAGCGTTTTTCGGATGTCGCCGGTGACGTAGCCTATGGCAGCATGCTCGGGCACGGAATCCTCCCGATGGTTCGGCACAGCAAGAGAGTAGTAGCAGAAACAGAGTGGCTTGAAAAAGTCGTCGAATCCAATCGAGGAGCATGTGTAGATGTGAGGCATGAGCTGTTCTTGTGCGATTTTTACGCATTCAGGCCAGACATCGATGTGAATTTCATCCTGAAGACTTACCGATCGCCTGTAGTGAGTGAGTCTTATCGAGATGGGAAAATAACTGCTGTCTGGACTTTTGGGAAAGCTTCCTGGGTAGAGATCGTTTTCGCTCGCGAATCAGAATGGATGCCGATCAGATTTCGTTGGTACTTTAAGGACGGTGATAAGCCGTTGGAGAGAGACTTTAAGGGTGCGATTACCAATCCGTGCACGTACGAAAACATTGTAAGCTGGGGGAACGAGCGCAATAAACCGATACCAGTCGAACTCATTAGCCTCACGAATAGGCCAGCTTGGGGTTCTCGTTCGAAGAAGAGTCGAGAAACCGTGTACCAAATGGCATTCATGTTCCCAGAGAAGCCCTTCGAAATTGACTCTGAAGCATTTTTTGACGGTTTCGACAATGGAGGACATACTCGGGACGTTTATGATAGCCTCGAACAGAAATTGTCTGAAATTCGAAGGCCGAGTAAGTAGCCGTATAGAAGTGTTGGCGAACCGCAGCATGCACGAGCCAAGTAAGTCAGTTGAAAAGCACGTCTATCGCAGCGTCAAACTCTCCCTGGCCCGGTTCGGTATACCGCCAGATATACTTCGTACTCGAATGGCCGGAGAGCTTCATGGCATAGCGGATGTCTTTGTCGGCCGATTTAGGCAACGCGTTGTGCCTGAGCATGTGGGCTGACAAATGAATCTGCTCACTCTTGGGAAGTGTCGCATTGGCCTGGGCGGCGATCGCCTTTAAAGCTGAGTCCAAATTAGGTGCAGCCAACTGTTGACCATTCTTGGTTTGAAACAATGTCCCGGTTAATCGACCACGTTCGTGCTCGAAGTAATCTTCGACGGCCCAGCGAGCAGGAGAGGAGACTTTGAATCTCTTAGTGGTCTTCTTGCCCTTACGTTTGGTGTTGTGCAGGCGGCCATCCTTGCATTGCTTTGTGTACCGCGGGCCCAGCATCCAGCGACGAATTACGCCACAAGGTACTTGGCTTACGGCAGTAACACATCTGCCTATTTCAGGAAGTCGACGAATCTCGTAGCCCATTCGACCAGTTATATGAAGTAAACTAAAAAATCCATCGAGGGGCGCGAGCGCACCATTTGTGAGTTCTGTATCAATCAACAACAAAGGGGATCCTCGTGAAACTGCCTGCTATTGCCGCAACATTGCTTGCGTCGCTGTTTCTCAACAACGCGCTTTTGGCTGACGAATCCCAGGCTCTATCTGAGTTGAAGGAACTGCGCGAGCAGCTCGACTCCAATGCCGCCAAGGTGAATCACAAAACAGGACCCGCTCTCACACGAGATGATGCAGGACCTCCACAACCACAACGTGTAATGCTACGCACGCGAGATGGTTACTACTTACGTGCCCAATTGGGCGGAGGGCATGACATTTTCGCCGATGTCAAAACCCCGAAAACTTCAGAAGTGTTTGTCTTGGAAACCTTGTCGCCAGACACTGTACGACTCCGCACGAGGGAGGGCTACTACGTCGGCGCTAGGCGAGGTGGTGGGGCAAACGTCGATGCAACTGTCAAAGATCCACGGACTTCTGAAGTATTCACCGTCGAATGGCAAGATAACGCTCGTACAAAGCTCCGACTGCGTTCGCGAGAAGGATTTTATATTCACCCGGTAAGCGGCGGCGGCAGTACTGTGGATGCTAGAATTCGCAAGCCAAAATCGTCTGAAGTGTTCACGCTTGTTGCCGCGTCATGGCATAGAGCACTTACTCCTCCGATTACTAGATAATCTATCTACTGGGACATCCCACAGCAGATCTACATGGAAGCAAGATGAAGCTGTTTGTCGCATCAGTACTGCTTTTGTTGACCTTAAACAAATGGTCGTTCGCATGGTCGGAACGGGGGCATCACATAATTGCGGTACTCGCGTACCATCATCTGGCTCGCCCACAACAAGCCGAGATATTGCGGCTTATCAAGGCTCACCCACGCTTTCAAAACGATTTTGAAATGCCGTCCGGAACAAAATACGATGAGCATTGGCTAGTGGGGCGCGCTGCATGCTGGCCTGATATCGCGCACAAGCTCCCGAAATGGAATAGACCTACTTGGCACAATGAACCTGGCGCATCGGTGACGATCGGTCAGGTTAAACCTTTATCCGCTCCAGGTCCGCTCCCAGTAGACGCTACGCTTGAAACTCAGGAACTGTATACCTGCCAAGCATTCCAGCTCTGTCACAACATACTGCATGATGAAGAACAGGCGGATGCGGACCGTGCGGTAGCACTCTGTTGGGTGATGCATTTAGCGGCAGATCTACACCAACCGTGTAACGCTGGAAGCCTTTACGCTGAGGGGATCTATGCGGATGGCGATCGTAACGCTAAAGCGATAAAGACTTCTCAGGCTGGTAATCTGCACGCCTTATGGGATGGGTTGCTCGGACGTGAGTACGATACCGATGACGTTGCCAAGTGGATTACGCACCCGCCGCAAGAGTACAGTTGGCTGGGTTTTGAACGTGATGGCAGTGACCTTACTCAACGATTTGGCGGGAGAAAAAACGGCTGGGATAATGCGAATACGCTTGATACCGCGGAGTGGGTGGTTGAGGGTCGGAGACTAGCATCAGTTGTCTACCCTCCGGGCCTACAACGTGAGATTGAGGGACATGGGAAAGCCGCTACGGCATTGCCGGAAACGAATGCCAACAGCATCGTTGCAGCGCCTGAGTATGGTCGCTTTTTCGTTGAGCCGCCGAGCTATTTGCAACTCGCGCGCAAGGTTGCGGTAGTACGCGCATGCATGGCAGGTTTCCGGCTTCGAAAACTCCTCGCAGCAATGCCGGGGATTGAGGGAGGACAGAACCTAGGGCTGTGGCGCGTAACCAGGATGACTCTTCCACAGAATCAAACGATGCTGCCTACAGATCTGTTTTCGGATAAGCGAACGGACGCCTTTCTAATTGAGGCCAAGCACGTTACCGGAATGCGGCTTACGCAATGGACTCAGTTTCGCGTCAATTTCTCTCTAGCGATTCGCGATACAGCAAAGACTGAATATAGCTACTACTTGCTCCCAGTGCGAGCGAAAGACCAGCCCAATCTCAACGGTTCAGCGCGATTGAAGATATCACCTAAGTCGCCGAATTGTATAGAGCTTCGGCTTGAGGTCTTAGGCGATGCAAGCGATCGCAAATATGTAAGAGTTTATACTCTCGAAAAGCAACCCCGCGGTAGAGAGGAAGCGGTGAGGAGCCAAGCCAAGCTCTTACGGTCAGAGAAGTAGAGCCTAGACTGTTAGGAGATTCACGGGTGTTTAACGCGCAGGGTATCAGTTTCGGTAGTCATTGATCGCTAGACTCAGAATCTTCAACACTCACCGGAGATCCTGGACGATGCCCAAGCTCATAACGATTCTCGGCTGTTTGCTAGTTTCCTCAATTGCAACAGCGCAGGACGCAAACGAATTGCGTATCTCAGTAAAGTTCGACTTTGAATTATCGGTCGCCCTGACACCTCGTTCCGTGGAATTGAATCATCGCAGGTCCGAACCGACCGCAAATACAGACTTTATCACAAGGCTTCTTCAACTGGCAGATTCGCAGAAAAGTACAAGCCTAAGACCTACGGTTGATGAACTGTTGGCACATATACGACGAGTGACGAAACGGAGTGATATTGCGTCCCCTATAGATCTGGACGTTGAACTAGAAACAGCTGACTGGGGCTATCCGCATGTTCGCAGCGCCTTTGTCAACGGAATTAGCGTTCATATTGCATCAGTAGAGAACTCGGTCATATTGGCTTCGGGCAGATCGAGCGTTAGCCACGCCCGAAGCTCTATCATCATTGCGCGAGGCGACCTAAAGATTGATAACTGCCACGGCTGCCTGATCGTGGCGGAGGAATCGCTTAGAATGTCACACGTTGATATCACACCCCGTGAAAACAAGCCCAATCGGCCGAGTATATTGCTGTGTGGAGGTGAACTGAAAGTCTCGCATGCTCACGAATGCATCATCTGCGCTCCAAAGACTAATGAACTTGACGGACTTCGTGGTGTTACTCTGATCAATACTGGGTATTCCATTAGCAACGACATAGGCACGACCGCACAGCGGTCTACGATCATTGCAGACGATTCGGGCCTACTCCCACGTTCAAATTAACGGCTTGCCTAGAACGCAACAACAAGAGAGCGGCAGCTGCGCTGAGGTGGATAGCGCAGGTGTCGCGGGATAGAAGAACCAATGAGTTTGCCGTTAAGATCCGGAGTATGTCAGTAACGTGTTGAATACCGGTTTTCTTCCCGGTGTAGTTCCACCCTGATCGCATGGGCTGGAACATCGCCCAAAAATGCCTCAGCAATTTCGGCGATCTCCGACGCAACACTTGTGTGTGATACCTGAGAAGTCGTACAGGATATGGATACATAGCTTCCTGGTTTTGAAACGCCCCGCCAGTCCGTTTCTACGTGATCGACCTTGACGACATCTGGAAGTGACAGCAGTTCACTTTCAAGATCTGTTGGCGGACGATCCAATCGATCATTTGCTCTACTCTTAGTGATTTCGTGGCCTCCTGTTGCTCGAGAACAAATCTCTGACCACGCTTCCATCCTCCGAAGAAAATGGCAATCAATGCAGTAACCAGAAGAAGTACCGAAATGCTGAGTTTCATTTTTGCTGCATCGGAGGGAGATAACATTCCCGAAACGCGTTTGGCTAGTCAAACACGAAGTGCATTTGGCAGTGCACTGGGAGCACCAGCTAACAGACCACAAATACGGCCTATGTAAAGCGAAGAAAGAGTTAAGATGCTGTCCCGAAATAGCTAGCTACTGCTTGCTGAAAAAACTTGGGGAACCTCAATACGAGCGTTGGACAATAAGTCAGTTACCCGCGGCTATCTATCGGCAAAGCTCGTAACATCGCTTTGCGACCCTATGATCGTGGGATAGTCTCGAACACGAACTGTGGCAACTACAGAGACAGTGTATGATCACGCTATACCTCTAGACCTACTCTGACTTTCGGAATTTGATCGATGCCCTTCAAGATTCTGTTAATCATTTGTCTTTGCCTAACCTGCAACAGCTTGATCGCTCAAGGTACTGACATACGAATTAACCATATTCAGACAATCGGCACGCACAACTCTTACCATATCGCGCCGTCACCACCTGTGTTGGAGGCGCTAAAACGAATTCGGGGGCCCGAGGCTGCAATGTCACTGGACTACTCGCATGTTCCCCTTACACAGCAGTTCACTGAATTGGGGATACGGCAAATCGAATTAGATTTGTTCGCAGATCCTGAAGGAGGGCTCTACGCCAAGCCAGCTGCGTTGACGATGGTGCAGGGGGCACCTCCCGTTTCTCATGTCGATGCGATGAAGCAGCCAGGAGCGAAAGTCCTGCACGTACAGGACATCGACTATTTGACGACGGTTCCTACACTCGTTGGCGCACTGATGGAAACACGCGCGTGGTTGCAAGCG
Organism: Planctomycetaceae bacterium; assembly: GCA_003501565.1. Lineage (GTDB taxonomy): Bacteria > Planctomycetota > Planctomycetia > Pirellulales > Pirellulaceae > Aureliella. Next base: position 21,246 of record DNPC01000187.1, read on the forward strand.
AATCCGAAGAGTTGCCCCATCCTGGTACTTCTCGAACTCAAGCAGTCATCGATTCCAGGTCTTTCGCAACCTATACACTTCGACGCTCAGCAACTTGACGCCGTCGACAAGGAGATTCTATCTGTCTTCACATCGGAAGAGATAATCTTGCCAGAGGATGTGATGGGAGAACACGAAACCCTGCGTGAGGCAGTCTTACAGAAGGGCTGGCCCAGACTTGATGACGCACGCGGGAAGGTCCTTTTTGCGATGGATAATGGCGGTGAATTGGCTGAAGCATACCTAGCGGGCCATCCGTCACTCCGCGGCCGCGTCATGTTCGTAGGCGTCGACGAGTCCCATCCGGCTGCAGCATTCATGAAGTTAAACAACCCGAACCGCGATTTCGATAAAATACAGCGTTTGGTAAAAGAAGGGTTTCTCGTGCGTACCCGAGCTGATGCGGGTACAAGAGAATCGCGAGCTAATGATTCAAGCAGATGCAAAAAAGCTCAGTTAAGCGGAGCTCACTTTATCAGCACAGACTACCCCGCACCAGACAAGCGATTCAGCGACTATCGTTGTTGCCTCCCAGGTCAAATCGTCGCTCGCGTGAATCCTGTCAGCGGAGCGTCCTTTACAATCCCTGTCATCGATTTGGATTTCGCGAAGGAGGGCCGATTGAGACTTATCGCTCACCGTGGTGGAGTCGTTTCTGATGCGCGCATTGAAAACAATCTCCCGGCCATACAGGAAGCGATTCGCCGCGGACACACGATGCTTGAGGTCGACATCCGCGAGAGCTTGGATGGACATCTGGTTGTTCACCATGACGAAAACTTTCTTCGATTCTATGGGAACGATAGGAAGGTGTCGGAAATGACGTGGAAAGAAATCCAACAACTTTCTTCTTCGCCGGGCGAGCACAAGCCTCTCGACTTTAGGGAATTCGCTCGAGCATGTCGTGGAGAGATTCTGCTGATGCTTGATACAAAGAGCCCTGACCATCCCAATGAATTCTTCGCCGAAATGGAACAGATTCTCAAGGAGAACAATCTGCTATCATCGGCCCTTGTAATCGGGACCGAACAGTCGCGTAAGTACTTCAAAGGCAAATCAAAGGTCGGTGTTAACCGAAGGAAACTCGAATCGGCAATTGCCTATGGAGAGGACGTAGGTCGCCTGTATTTCCTCTTCGCGCACGGTGATATGACAGAAGAGTCAGTTGAGCTCGCGCAGAGGCACGGCGTACTAGTTGTGCCTTCAATCAACGTTTTTCACTACCCTGCTGCCGAGCACAGGAAACGTGCTAAGACCGACATAAACCGGTTGAGAGCCCTAGGGGTTCGGTATTTTCAGATCGATTCAATTTACGAGGAGTTCTTGCGCAACTAGTAAAACACTGTGTTCAGTCGCCTTGTCTCAGCGTACTTAGGATGGCACGGCTTGCGGGAGTCTGCAAATGCACCGCTGGTTTATTCGCAGAAGATAATTCAATGAATTTCTTCATCAATTCCTTCTTGCAGCCATTGCTTCGGCTCAAAGCATCTAATCTTGCGTGTAATGCGCGAAATCTCAAGTTCTAGGCAGTTGGAGCAGACGTGGAATCGATCCTATTTTGGCTGATCATTGCGAGCGTCGGCGGGCTGTTTATGGCTTTTGCCAATGGAAGCAATGACGTTGCAAACTCATTTGCCTCAGCGGTTGGTGCAAAGGCAATTACCATCCGCCAGGCAACGTTGATTGCGGGGATAATGAATTTTCTTGGTGCCGCAATGCTTGGCGGAATCGTCTCCGCTCGTTTGATCACCGGACTAATCGACGCCTCATCAATGACTGCAAGTCAATACGTAGCAGCGATGCTTGCCGTGCTTTTTGCGTCAGCGACTTTCGTTCTCATTGCAACTTTCTATAAGCTTCCGGTCAGCAGCAGCCACTCGATCGTTGGCTCTTTGATTGGTGTAAGTGCCTACGCAGCCGGCTGGGAAGGCGTAAGCTTTGGCGAGCTTGGAAAGATCATCAGCTCATGGTTTATCTCACCAGTCCTGGCGGCCATATCAGCCTATTTGTTGCTGCGATTCATACGACGTACCATTACTCGCAATGGTCAGCCGGGCATTATGTTGAGACTGCGTTACTATTTGCCGTTCGTCTTAGCACTTGCAGTTTGTGTCTTCGCAGTTCTGTTGATGAAGAAGAGTCTCAAGAAGCCATCAGCCCCTGAAGTCGTTGTCGCGGTTGCGGCAGATACCGATCGCCCTGAAGTACAACTTCGAGGAAAAAGTATTGAACGATTTGCAATTGAGGAATCACCTAAGCTTCCTGAACTTAAGGATGCTCTTAAACGGTCTTCGATAAGCTTTGATCACTTTTTTCATCAGGGTTGGGGGCTGCTGGCATTCGCTCTGATCCTCATTCCATACGCTGCGATCGTCAGCCAAGCAGTTTTGCGAGGAACGACATCGCATTTGGAGGATAATGAAACATCCTCTGAGAGTGTGTTCAGAAGGCTTCAAGTTGGGACAAGTAGCTACGTGGCCTTCGCACATGGGGCGAATGATGTGGCAAACGCGATTGCACCTGCTTACGGAGTCTTTCTGATTTACATGGTGCAGAGTCAGGGAACCGAAGGCACGCCAACCGCCGAACAAGTGGCCAGTATTGGCGTTCCGTTGTGGCTCCTAGTTCTTGGTGGCGGCGGGATTGCACTCGGCATTGGACTGCTTGGACATCGCGTGATAGAAACGCTCGGAGAAAAGGTTACTAAGCTCAACAACACAAGAGGGTTCTGTGTTGATTTCTCTTCGGCGACGACTGTGGTGGGAGCATCTTTACTTGGTCTACCAGTCAGTTCCACTCATGCTGCAACTGGAGCCATCATGGGCAGTGGGGTTGCCGATAAAGAAGCGGTCAAATGGAAGACCCTCGTGGGCATCTTCTCGGCTTGGGTTATCACGTTGCCAGCAGCTGCTGCTATCGCAATTCTCTACTACATTCTGCTGAGTTTTGTCGTAGGATGAGGCCCAGCGACCCGGGCTGCGCGGCGTAAGATGTTGAGGTAATCGGTAGCACGCTTGAGGCTACGCACTTTAGTCGAGTGTTCAGCTACGCGCACTTAGAAGATCAAGCGTGTAGACTGCCGTTGGTGCAACTTCGCATTCAGCCCAGCACCCATCGCAGCGTCTAACCCATTTGCGCTGTTCAGCTGCGGCGACGCTCTTCCACACTTCATCGAAACTCTGACGGTTCAGGTTGCCAACTGACTGACTATTGAATTGACAAACCGGTACATCACCATTTGGAAATAAACGCAAGTGAGTGTGAAGTGCTTGGCAGGGAGGATTGTTGGTCTTCTTGTTTCCTCGTAGCCGTTCGCGTGCACCTCGCAAGTAGTAGATTCGCATCCAGCGTCTGTGAAATGGCAAGCCGTGTGCTCGAGCTTCCGCTTTACGTAGAAGATCAAATAACTTCTCTTCATCTAAATCATCAACCGAATTGTATTCGGTCTGTATATCAAGCCGCCGCTCTCTCTCGAGACTGTACGTAGCGCTTTCTTTGTATGCAATCACGACGTGATGCTCGATCCCAAGTTGTTCAAGCCTGTCATGCATGAGTTCATATTGATCAAGTCCTGCATTGTTGACGATTGTCTGATTTACAACCAAACTGAGATTCAATTCCTTTCGCCGATCGTTCAACGCGTTGAGAGTACTCCATGCAAGGTCGAATGCTCTGGAGTTCCCTCGAATCTCGTTATGATACTCAGCGATACCATCAATGGAGATTGCAAGCTCCAAAGGCACTCTTCTATCCCGCTGACAGCAGAAGTCTACGATTCGATCGGTTAGAAAGCCGTTGCTGCTAACGTGCATAAACAGCGGCCGTAGCTTCGAAAGTGCGAGTCCATAAATCTCGGAAAAATCCTTCCGGACGAAGGGCTCGCCTCCGGTCAAACGTACCACATCCATTGGTGGTAGATCCTGATAGATCATTGCGATTTCAGCAAGCGCCAGATCCCCTTTCGTAGGCAACTTCCATGAATCACACATCACACACTTTGCGTTGCACCCGAACGTTAGCGTGTGAGTCAATACCCGCGGAGACTGAACGGCTCCTGCGCGGGCTGATTGTATACTCCGCGGTAAGGTCACGAGCTTCCAAACGAGTTGGGCGGTGCGAGCAAACCTCCCAGCAACCGGTGATCGATGACTGTCGTCACGTTCAGGATTGGATATGAATTGAGCATTAGGGTGTGGAACATCCAAGTGATGGCGTTCGAACTCCCCATTGTCTATTACCGGAAGTGGTCTTGAAGAACTCATTGATGCACCTGTTGAATCTTCTGACTTGACACGATGTGCGCTTTGGCATCCGCTGCTGTCGCTAACCCCAGCATCTGATGAATGCTCTTTAGGACACATGCATTACCACTGCCGGAATAAAACGCTATGTTCTTACGAAATTCCGCCAGGCGCTCCAAAAAGTTCCGCAGTGTTTTGTTCGAAACATTTTCGACCGCCAGCGTCTGCCCCATTCCGCTTTGAGCTAAGAAATATCCATTGATTTGCTGTTCAAAGTTGCCTTTCTCGGGAATCGCCAGTACGGGTTTACCGAGGTTTAGAGCCTCGCCTACAAGTTGGTTTCCGGCTGTTGTAATCAGTGCTTTGCATGAGGACAGGTCAACTAGAAACTGCTCACCATCAATTGGACGAAAGTCGATGTTTGCGCTCTTCGCCGACTCACCGCAGCCATAAACAAGGACGCTTCGCGAGGCATTCGCCACAGTAGGTAGCCAGCTTGCCGCTGCTTGGCTTCTCCGTGTGTATACCAAGATGTGCTCTCCGACCTGACTCGGCATACGTCCCATCCCCTTTCTCAAAAGCACACCAATTTGTTGATAGCGATCAGTGCCGGAGCGTTGAGGGTAGCGATAGAACGAGCTAACCAAGTGGCGATCTGCAGTCGGACAGAAAAGCTTGACACTTGGCCTTAAGAAAACGACTTTGCGGCGAATCTGCCTTGGTAGAGCGGCTGGGTCGATGGAGTGTAAAAAATGTTGATGATCCAGGCTCAACAGTGGAATGGACAGACGGCTTGCTAGCCGTGGTAGTAGAGGTTCAAAGTCTGCAATCGCCAGCTCAGGACCAAATCCACTAACCCACTCCCGTAGCTTTGCCAAGTTATTCGACAGCTTCGCAATAAAAGGCGCCGCTACCATCCATGACTTTGTATAGCTAAGCTTTCCACTAGAGCGATATTGAAAAGAGAGACTCGGCAATCGACAGATTTGGAGTTCCGAAAATGACGCTGTCTCTCGCTCAAACCATTGTCGAATCTTATCTGGAACCAACGCTAGTACACGGTGGCCATCGAGCATTTCGAGCAGGCTAAGGGTTCTAGCTGCATGTCCTCGTCCTTCACCAGACAGGCTGATTACAATTCTGCTCATCCTTGGTATCCCTTACGTTTTCAGCAGGTCATTGCTACCGAGTGATCCAAATGGAGCTGCGTTTCCAAGCTCGCGCAAGTGGTTGCTGCGAATTAGCCGAGACTCACCACCGCCGGGCTTGGAAGCACGGAATGTCTGCAACTGCTTGACCTCCAGGAGTGACCGTCACATGACCAGAGCTCAAGCTGACCACTTCCTGTTTCTAGAATGGCCGTACAGTGCTCGAGCCAGTCGCCACTGTTCGCCCATACGAACTGTTTTTCTTCACGAAGCATCGGCGTGTGTGTATGCCCGAATAGGATGCCGTCACACGATTCTTTGATCGCCATGTTTTTTGCATGAGTTTTGAATTGGCTAAACGAATGTGCGAGAGTCTTAATTGGTTTAGATAGAACAGTCGCCATCGGCCTAGATGACAAACCGAATTCGCGAAGTAGGCGGTTTGCCATTTGACTCCCGCCAAGCACTCGCTCGTGAATTCGAGCCGTAAACGCCG
>DNPC01000776.1 GCA_003501565.1 Planctomycetaceae bacterium
CCGAACCGGCGAAAGCGGGGAAGAGGCGATATAGCCGGGTTGCCTGGGCAGAGGTCAGGGCATAGTCCCATTCACGAAGTTCGCTCGGTTTTAGTGCCTCTCCGATGATTGCTGGGCAGTCCCGTGGGATTTCGGCCGAATTCCGGTACGACTACATGGTGTTTTCCGGATACTAGAACCGGTGCAACATTCTGAACCCAGAACAACATGCTTGGTCTGGGAAGAGCGACGGCGCGGCCGATTGCATGGCCCGGCGGCTTCTACCCTAATGATTGACCGATTCTTGAGGCTCATCTATGGCAACTCCTGGCGGCTTGCACCCTAGCGTAATCGCGGCGCGAAAAAAGCTGGCCGATGGTCACGCAAAGCTGAGAGCCCAACACGATAGTGGTTCGCCTGGGTTGCACGTTTGTGTTCGGATGACGGACCTCGTGGATGCCGTTGTTTTGCAGCTTTACGAAGTGGCAGCTGATGAACTTGGGTTGTCCAGCTCCAAACACGACGTAGCTTTGGTGGCACACGGCGGTTATGGACGCCGCGACCTGTCGCCATTTTCTGACGTTGATCTGATGCTGTTGTATCGCGACGCTGCAGAGCAAGATGCGGAGAACCTCGCTCGTGTCTTGTTTCAGCGGATTATTGATGCGGGACTGCAGCTTGGTGCATCGCTAAGGACCAGTCGGCAAGCGTGGAAGCTGGCGTGGGCCGACGCATCGGTATTTACGTCTCTCTCAGAGAGTCGTTTCTTGGGTGGTAGCGTCGACCTGTTTTCCGGCTATTTCTCAAGCCTTCGTCAAAAAGCCAAACGGCGGAGCCGGGGGCTGGTTCGTCGCGTTATTCAAGCGCGTCGCGACGAACAACGCAAGTATGGTGAGACGGTTTACTTGCTCGAGCCGAATATTAAGCGCTCCCGAGGCGGCCTACGCGACATCCAGCTCATCCGTTGGGTCGGTTTCGCGCGTTATGGCGAAACGGATCTTGAGCGACTCGCTCAGCTCGGGCATCTGCATGCTGAGGATTACGATGCGATCCGCGCAGGGTTTATGTATCTGTTGCGCCTGCGTAATCAGATGCACTTCAGTGCAAAGAAGGCCCAGGATCAACTCGACCGTGGACTGCAAATGCAGCTTGCCGATTGGGCGGGGTTTGCTGGCGCGGATGGGATCTTGCCAGTTGAGCAGTTCATGCAGCGGTACTTCGAACACACTAGCGCGATTCGATACTCAAGTGCCAATTTTGTGAGTTCCGCCCAGGTGCGATCAACGTTTGGGTCGTCAGTCGCACGCACGGTCGCGTTCCCAGCCCGCCGCGATTTTCGCGTCGGAGTTCGCAATGTATGGGCCACCAAAAGCGGCCTTGAGCGACTCAAGCGGGATCCAGCCGCCGTGCTTGAGTTGATGAACGTGTCCAGTCTGTTCGATAAACCAATCGAGGATCAGACTTGGCGCGAAATTCGCTCCGCGATGTTGACTCGGGAGATCGCTGGAATCGATCGCGTCACGATTGCCCAGTTCATGTCCTTGCTAGCCAGCAGCGGTAATCTAGGCGAGCAACTCCGGCGGTTGCATGAGCTGCGCGTACTGGAACAAATCGTTCCCGCCATGAAGCATGCAAGATGCTTGTTGCAATTCAATCAATACCACAAATACACTGTCGATGCGCATTCGATTCGTGCCGTAGAATGTGCGACAGAGCTGGAGTCTGATTCTTCGCTGTTGGGCGTAATCTATCGAGGACTAAAAAATAGGGCGATCTTACATCTTGCACTTTTGGTGCATGATCTTGGTAAGGGCTTTCCGGAAGACCACAGCGAGGTTGGTCGTGTCATTGCTGGTGAGACGGCTGACCGACTCCAGTTGAGCGAACAGGACAAAGAGACGTTGATGTTCCTGGTCCATAAGCACTTGCTGCTGGCACACACCGCATTTCGTTTTGATCTGAGCGATCGGGCAACAGCTGTCAAATTTGCTGCAGAAGTCGGCTCGAGCGAGCGGCTGCAGCTTCTCCTATTGTTGACGTATGCAGACCTGGCCAGTGTTGGCCCTGACGTCGTGAACCAATGGAAAATTGACCTCCTACTGCAGCTGTACTATCAAACCGATTCGCACTTCCGTGACGATAAACCCGGTGAGGGATTTAGGGGCGAGATCGCAACAAGACGTCAAGCGATCATCCAGGCAGTTCCCGCTGCAATGCTGGAAGATGCGGCTTGGTGGGAGCGACAAGTCAGTGCGCTGCCAATCGGTTACTTGATGCGAACGGCTCCAAAGTTGGCGGTTAGTGAGTTGGCTAACCTACGTGAACTCGACGATAACACTTCCTTTGCCTGGGGACGGTACGTAGAAAGTCAGAACGCGGTTGAATACACGATTGCCTCCCGGCAAGCAGGCCGGCAAATCGGTACGTTTCACAGGATTACCGGTGCAATAACCAGTCTTGGCATGCAGATTAATGCTGCCGACGTGCATACACAACCTGGTGAAATTGCCTGGGATCGCTTCTTGGTGGAAGATCAGCAGTTTGAGGGATGCCCGCCTCAATCACGCATTGATGAAGTCTGCGAGCGTATTGGAAAGGCGCTTGACCCTGACGCGAATTTCTTACCCTCGTTTCCTCGCAATTGGAAGCGAAAGAGCAGTGGACAGGCCAAACAATTCAAGACGCAACCCACCCAAGTTCGGTTCGACAATAGTACCTCCGATTCGCAGACCATTATCACGCTTTTCGCGTACGATGCTCTCGGACTCTTGTACAGCGTTTCGAAAGTGCTGTTTGAGCTAAAGCTTGTCTTACATTCCGCGAAGATTAGCACACATCTCGATCAAGTTGTTGACGTCTTCTATGTCACCGACGTGGAAGACCGAAAGATTGTAGAGGGCACGCAGCTATATATGATTCGTCAGCGATTGCTGCAGGCCGCAGAAAACCCGCTTAGCGCGACGCGATGAGTGGGAGTATCGATTGGTGTAGGCCGTGTTTGAACCACGAATCGAGTTCAACCTTGGCCGCAAGCTTTATCTAACTGGTGACCTTTTCTCAATCAACATAACGCACTGGTATCTTGGTTGATTGACAGCATTTGCTTGGCAGTTTTTTTGCAATCGCATTTGCGTGTGTCAGAATTCTCGTAGCACCAACGATGCCCGCTGCGACACCAGCCTCGCAGTCTCCGCAGCCCAGTAAGCTGCCATCGAGGGAACAGTTCGTGGTGCCCTTTACATTGTGACGTCGACCGCCACGGAATCGGCACTCCGCGCACGCATAGGGTACCAGGCATGAAACTCTGCAGAACCGTTCTATCTATCGCTTTCGCTGGCTCTATTGCAGCCAGTGCTTCCGCTCAAGTTAACCGCTTTGTCAGTCAAAGCACCCCGGCACCTTCACAGGTCTCCGAGACGGAAACTGAGCTTTCGTTCTCCGACTTAGGACTTCCCGAAACAACTGGCGAGTTCCGATTCGAAGAGCCCAGCCCGGCTATCGATGTACCTGAAATCTCGAGCGAGATTTCAACTCGGGCCGAAGCTAGTCCTTCCGACGCGGTATCCAAGGAGCGGCCTGTTCGTGTCGCACCGCCAATCACGGAAATCAACATCCCCGCTCACGCGCCTGAGCCAAATTCCCTTCCAGTTGCGAAACACGCTGGTCGGACGCTCGGCGCGGGTGCGGTTCCCATTGCTCACGTCGATCAATGTGCTGTTGAGTGGGGTGTCCAGCGGCGTTGTCTGACACCCGTACAACAAGCGCTGTTGCGGACTGAATGCAATGCCGAAGCTCTATGGGCGTGCTACCAATCTGAGCGCGCGGCCGAATGTGCCAAGATGTGGGAATGCATCAACAAATCCAAGAATCTTCGCGCAAGCATGGCAGCGTGCGGAGATTGTATGAGCCAATGCGCTCCGCAAGCCAATATATGTGACTCGATGGCAAAACAATTCAATCGCTATCAACTGTTCGATGGCCACCATGTCAAACAGTTGCTGCAAAAGAACAAGAGCTGTGACGCTGGTTGTGATTCTTCCGGACAACCTGGCTGCGGATGCGGCAAATAGAAGAGGTTGTTTAGATTAGACGCTCCCAACCCACCGGCATTTTGTAGGGGGGGCATTTTGGGGGTGGCATTGTGCATGCCCCTCGGGCGTTGTTGGCAGAGAGTCGATCGCACCGAGGACATAGCCGCCGCCGAATGAACCGCATGGAGACCTGAGCAAAGTCCCAGATAAAGAAAAGAGCCAGATCAGGAAAAGACCCAGATCAGGAAAAGACCCAGTCAAGCAGAAAATTCGAACTTTCAGCTAATGAGTGAGTTACTCCCGAGTCGATACTATCTGTACCACGGATTGGGAGGGTGGAGCAGATTTTCGAATCTGACTCCAACAAAATAAATGGTCATGGTGTGGCGATGGAGCGGCATATCATGACCATTTTTTATGCGCTGATTCAATAGCGGCGCTTCAGCGTGAAATTCGTATGACTCGCAGTATTCTGGGTGGCTGACGTTGCCAGACGCGAAGCGTGGCCAATCCGGGCTGGAGCTTCGACTTCAATCGCCTGCAGAGCCACACCGCCGGCCTTATTCGACTCGGCAGATGAAGCACTTGAGGTACTCACCCTCGGGGCAATTTGAGTTGACGGGGTGGTCAAAGTCCGCGCCACGCATTTCGACGAATTGAATGCTTCGTCGAACGCGCTGGGCGACCGATGCGAGCATTCCTGCGAATTCGCCACGGCCTACTCGACCAGAGCAACTGCACGTTACCAAGATGCCGCCGGACTTGAGTAGTTTGACGGCGGATAGATTAAGGCGATGGTATGCTCGCAATGCCGAGGTGACTTGGTGTCGATTGCCTGCCATGCGCGGCGGGTCAAGAACGATGTTGTCCACCAACTCGCCTGACTGAGTCAGCGATTCTAAGTAGTCAAAGCAATCGGCCTTGATGAACTCTATGTTTGAGATGTCATTGGCAGCCGCATTACGTGTCGCTCGTTCAAGTGCGACAGCGCTGCTATCGATTGCACGAATTGAATCAATCTTGCTGTGTTTGGCGGCGGCGAGCGAGAAACCCCCGTTGTAACAACAGATGTCGAGCAAACTGCCAGCATTCATCCATTGCGCCGCCCTGATGCGATTGGTTCTTTGGTCTAAGTAGTAGCCTGTCTTTTGGCTGTTGGCCAGTTCGAGAGAAAGGACAACTCCGTTTTCTTCGATCGAGATGTTGCTAGCCGGCGCCTCGCCAACTACCCAATCGTCGAAGGGATCGCAACCTTCGTTGGACGCCGTCTTTTCGTCCATTCGTTGGCAGATCGATGCCCCCGGGAACCGCTTGGCAAGGCTGGACGTGATCGCGTCAGACCAACTTCGCAGGGCCAGGGCAGTGTACTGAACTACGATGTAGTTGCCGAACTTGTCGACGATCAGTCCGCTCAGGCCATCGCCCTCACTATTGATCAGTCGTACCGCTGCTCGATCACTGCTGCATTCTACTTGCATATCCCGCAGGTCGATCGCGTCTGAGACTCGCTGCAAAATCCATTGTTCATCCAGCTGTAAATTGCGATTCCATTGGTAAATTCGCAAGCGGATACGG
>DNPC01000444.1 GCA_003501565.1 Planctomycetaceae bacterium
TATATTATCACCGCCCACGCTCACAGACCGGTGCGGTCCCCAGCACTCTGCTATCCGGGAAACAACCGACCGCATCACCCAAGGGAAACGTATTGTCGATGACACACTTCAGTGGCAAGTCAGCGATTGTTTGTGGGGCAACATCGGGCCTTGGGCTAGTGCTAACGAGACAGTTAGCCCTGCAGGGTGCCAAACGAATCTTGCTGGTAGCCAGAACCACGCCACGACTTGAATCTCTCACCTCGCAGCTACGCGACGAATTCCCTCGCACCGACTTCGATGGCTGGCCAGCCGATATGTGCTCTGCCGATGATGTGTCCGCACTGTCTGAGCGATTAAGAGATGAAGGCCACGGAGGAGTCCAGCTCTTGATTCAAGCAGTTGGCCAGAGCTGGCGCGGCAGCTTGGAAGCTCTCTCACCCGAGGATCTTCAACAACTATTAAGAATCAATGTCTTCAGTAGCCTCAATGCGGTCAACCTGCTTTCCAATCGCATGGCAAATCCAAGCAGCCTAGTTCTAATCGGTTCATTAGCTAGCAAATTTGCACCTCGCTACATCGGCGGATATTCGATCGCCAAACACGCCCTTGCGGCGCTGGCACAAACAGCTCGCTTAGAGCTTGCTAGCAAAGGTATTCATGTAACATTTGCCTGCCCAGGACCGATCGCTCGGGAGGACGCCGGCCAGCGTTATCAAGGAGCTGCTTCAGATTCATTGCCCGCCGAAGCACTCTCTCCCGGAGGCGGTGCAAAGCTGAAAGGACTCGACTCCGATCAGCTTGCCCGCGATATCTTGAGCGCCGCCGCTCGGCTTCGACCCGAGATAATCCGCCCCCGAAAGGCTCGTCTGCTCGCCACACTTTCCGCACTCTCACCCAGCCTGGGCGATTGGATCCTACGCAAGAAAACAAGCTAGCGCTCAGCGCTTGGTTTCGCGCTGCGCCGGTTGGGACTGGCCTGCGGCGACGCGGCGTTGATCTTGTCTGCGGCATCCCGGTTCGACTACCCTCCAGCGGCGTTCGGTGGGTGACCACGATTCGTTCTCTCAATGCAAGCATTGGGCGAATGGTGCGGAACGCAAATTGTCCATGCACCGTACAGGATGGAATCTGTGAGAACTTTCCGCCAACCTGCAGCCGCGATTGATCCGACCCGGTTCGTTCGCCATCGAAAGTACCTTTTTCCACTGAAGCGTGGGAAATTTGGGGCGCCAGCTCCAAATCAAATGGCGTCGATCGATCAGCTCTGTGAGCGGTATCCTGACAAAGTCTTTCAAACGCATCTCCAATCGACTGAACCGCAGCAACCGGAGCTGTTTAAGTTCCATATTGTCGACAACGGTGACACCAGTGAGTTTGAGACCCACTGTTTCTTCCAGTCCGCAGGAGCGGTAACTAGCTTCCTCGAAGGCTCATCAGTCGACCGAACCTGTTGTTTGGTTGGACCTAACAACACATCGGTCGAGGAAACCGCGTTCAACCTGAGCACTCGTCAGCTGATAAAGTCGCTGAAACTGGGTGTTTTCAATCCCTATATCCGTCGCTACCGACGGCAAGGTGACCTGTGCGCGCGACGTTCGCTACCATTGCCAATGCGGTTGAGCGGTACCGTCGCCTCGCTGAATTGCTTGTCGGCACACAACTACTTCCACTGGATGGTCGAAGTGGTGCCTCGCATCGCCGGTATCGAAATGGCGGGAATTGAGTGCGACTACTACCTGATCGACTGCCTGAGTGGATTTCAACGTCAAGTCTTAGCATTGCTTGGCATTCCGGATGAAAAGCTCATCCAGCCCCACTGCCACTTGAACGTTGAGTGTGACCGGCTGTTGCATGTGACTCAAGGCAACTCGGCAATGCACACGCATTTTAAGAAGATGATCGACCGCAATGTAGACGCTGACCCTAACGCTCAGCGCCAGATCTACATTAGCCGCAAGAAGGCGATCAATCGGAAGATCGTAAACGAACCGGAGCTGGAAGAGATTCTGGCGGCAAGAGGATTTGAAATCGTTTGCTTCGAGGATCTGACGGTTGCTCAGCAATTCAAGATCGCTGGCGAAGCTCGCACCATTGTTACCGCCCACGGCGCGGCTCTGGCGAACACCATGTTCGCCCGCCCCGGGACAAACATAGTTGAAATGTATCCACGCCAACGTGGCAACATCACGCTTTACCCGGCACTGAGCCATTCAAGGGGCCTGAGACACTTCACCGTGCTGGGCGACTACACGCCGCTGTGGAAGAACATACGCGTGGATTGGAAGAATGTTTCGATCGCGCTGGACCTGATTGATTCTCAAGCGGTACCATCTCGTTCGGCCGCATAGACCTTTCAAGAACAACCGGCTGCGACTAAGCGCCGTCAGCAATTCAACGCGGTTGTGTTCAATCTAAGTCTCCAAAAGAGATGCCCTCCGGCTGAGCTTGCTTTCTTGCTATTCAAGCCTGACCCGCCGTTTTGTCGCGGCGGCAACACCACGCATGACAACCGATTCGCTAGAATGCGGAACCCCATCCCGCATAGTTCCTAACGAGTCATTTCAATGAAACAGCCACTTTGGTTATTCATGATTGCGGTAATTGCTGCTGCCGGTCTTCTTCCGCTGTGCATCGCCCGGGCTGCCGACAAATCAGAAACCTCAAAACCCAACTTCGTCGTCATCTTTTGTGACGATCTTGGCTACGGTGACCTCGGTTGCTTCGGACATCCAACGATCAAGACACCACGACTTGATCAGATGGCCATCGAAGGTCAGCGCTGGACGCAGTTTTACTCCGCTGCACCTGTTTGCACACCCAGCCGCGCGGCCTTGTTGACAGGACGCCTCCCACTGCGAAGTGGAATGTGCAGCGACCGCCGACGCGTCCTGTTCCCCAACTCTAAAGGCGGTCTGCCCGCCAGTGAAGTGACGATTGCAGAAATGCTGAGGGAGGCTGGTTATGCGACTGCCTGCGTCGGGAAGTGGCACCTTGGACACCATGAGGAGTTCTTGCCCACCAACCATGGATTTGATTCGTACTTTGGCATCCCCTACAGCAACGACATGGATCGAGCCAAGTCCGCACCCAAGGGCCGCACGAGTATCTTCCAGCCGCAGAGCGAGTACTTCGAAGTGCCGATCCTGCGGGACTTGGAAGAAATCGAACGACCGGCCCACCAGACGACGCTAACGCTACGCTACACGCAACAAGCGACCAAGTTCATCAGCGAGCAACCCAAGGACAAACCCTTTTTCCTTTACCTCGCGCACTCGATGCCACATGTTCCGTTGTTCAGAAGTCCTGATTTTGAAAATCAAAGCCTGCGTGGCTTGTATGGAGATGTGATTGAGGAGATCGATTGGAGCGTTGGCCAAATCCTCGATTCACTAGAAAATGCGGGTGTCGCGGAAAACACTCTCGTCGTTTTCACCAGCGACAACGGACCTTGGACCAGCCAACTTGACCACGGCGGTTCGGCTGGCCTGCTGCACGAAGGTAAGGGCACAACATGGGAAGGCGGCATGCGTGAACCCACTCTCATGTGGTGGCCAGAAACCATCCAACCCGGTACCGTTGCCGACCTGGGATCAACTATGGACTTACTAGCAACGTTTGCGGCCCTATCAGGCGCTCAAAAGCCAAGCGGACGAACGCTCGACAGCTTCGACCTGAGCGGACCAATCACCGGCCAAGGCCCTTCGCCACGTGAGCACATCTTTTACTACCGTGGTTACCAATTAATGGCGGTTAGGCATCGTGAATACAAGGTCCACTACCAGCAACAGGGTTCTTACGGCACCGAGCCGAAAAAACGCACCAAATGCGAGCCACCGAAGCTCTACCACCTGGAGATTGATCCCTCCGAGCGTTACAACATTGCTGCGGAAAATCCAGAAGTGATCGCGGAAATAGACGCCTTAGTCGTCACGCATCGCAGCTCGCTCAAGCCCGCACCCAGCCAGCTGGAGCATTAGTCCGCATCGCGGGTCCCCACTGACGTTCGGTGAGCGATAAAGCACGTGCCGTCGGTGTAAGCAGTCTGACTACCCCTCATGCCGGCGGCTAGCGCCTCGCCGCTCACGAACCGATCCACAAACATCAACACAAGCAAAGAACCATGACGCAATTCCCGGAAATCTCTCGCATCGAATACGAAGGTCCTGACAGCAAGAACGATCTGGCATTCAAGTGGTACAACCCCGATGAAGTGATCGAAGGCAAGTCGATGAAGGACCACCTTCGGTTCAGCATTGTGTACTGGCATACCATGCGAGGTACCGGTGGCGACCCATTCGGCCCTGGCACGGCCGTTCGGCCCTGGGATGACGGAAGTGAAAGTGTCGACAATGCACTTAAACGAGTGGAAGTCGCTTTCGAGATTTTCGAAAAACTCCAGGCTCCCTACTACGCGTTTCACGATCGCGATGTCGCACCAGAGGGCAGTTCACTGAAGCAATCCCATGCGAACTTTGACCGCATCGCTGAATCACTGGCTGAACATCAGCAAAAGACTGGTGTCAAATTACTGTGGGGCACTTGCAACCTATTCAGCAACCCGCGTTTCATGCACGGTGCGGCCACCAGTTGCAATGTTGACGTATTCGCCTTCGCTGCAGCGCAAGTCAAAAAGTGCCTCGAAGTGACCAAATCGCTCGGCGGAGAGAACTACGTGTTCTGGGGCGGGCGCGAAGGCTACCAAAGCCTTTACAACACGGACATGAAACGCGAGCTAGATCACCTTGCGGGCTTTTTCCACATGGCAGTCGACTACGCCAAGGAAATTGGCTTCGACGGTCAATTCTTGATTGAACCTAAGCCCAAGGAACCCACAAAACACCAGTACGATTCCGATGCAGCTGCATGCTTGAATTTCTTGCGTGCTTACGATTTGCTACCACATTTCAAGCTGAACCTCGAAACCAACCACGCAACACTGGCTGGTCATACGATGATGCATGAGCTCGATTACGCTGGCCACCAAGGCGCACTGGGCTCGATTGACGCCAACACTGGCGACTTGCTGCTCGGCTGGGACACCGACCAGTTCCCCACCAATCTGTACGATACCGCTCAGTGCATGCTGATGATTCTCAAGCACGGCGGCCTGGGCTCTGGCGGAGTGAACTTCGACGCCAAGGTGCGCCGCGAGAGCTTTGAGCCGATCGATTTATTCCACGCACACGTCGGCGGAATGGACGCGTTTGCACGCGGTTTGAAGATTGCCGCTGCCATCCGCGCTGATGGACGTATGGAAGAAGTTGTCAAAACACGCTACAGCAGCTGGGATGGTGAACTTGGCCAGAAGATCGAGGCCGGCAACGCTTCCTTTGCCGAGCTCGAAAGCTACATGCTCGAAAAGGGCGAAATTGCCCCCAACGCCAGCGGCCGCCAAGAAATGCTCGAGAATATTTTCAACGATTATCTCTAGGTGAGCGTTCCTCACTGAGACCCCGCTTGCGTGGTGACTCCTATGCAACGCCCAATCGCTTTCGCAGGCGGAACCGTCGTTGAGCCGGATCGGCTGCTGGAGAATGCGTTCGTCGAAACCCACGCTGGCAAAATAACTCGCGTGGGCCCCTCTGAACTCTTTGATGCATCAGGCTGGCTTGCAGACGGCGGCCAAATCGTCGACTGCGCTGGAGCCATCGTAGCGCCTGGTTTCATAGACCTTCACGTCCACGGCGGTTGCGGTGCCGACTTTATGGACGGCACACCGGGCGCTGTCCAGACCGCGTGTGACGCACACGCCCGCCACGGTACAACAACGTTGTTCGCGACGACCACCACGGGCAGCCCCGCAGAAATCCACGCATGCCTCGAAGCTTGCCGAGCCTACCAGAAAAGTCCGACGTCGCTAAACCTCGCTGGCGTGCACCTCTATGGACCCTACTTCGCCGAGGGCAAAGTTGGCTGCCATTCAGATCAGGGCCGGCGCGAGCCCGATCCATCCGAGTTTGAGGACTACTTCAAAGACGACTTGGTCAGAATCGCGACCTGCGCTGCGGAACTCCCTGGCGCTGCGGAGTTCTATCGTGCGGCCGACCAAGCTGGCTGCTTGATCACCTGCGGGCATTCCAACGCGAGCTGGCCCGAGCTGCAAACGGCCTTCAACCTCGGCATGCGCCACGTCGATCACTTTTGGTGTGCGATGAGCAGCGTTGTGTCGCTGCGCACGCGTTTTGGAACTCCAATGCAAGCCAGCATGGCCGAGTTTGTGTTGATGAACAAAGAGATGAGTACCGAAGTGATCGCCGACGGGCACCATTTGTCAGCAGAGCTGCTTGAATTCGCGTACCGCATGCTCGGCCCGCAGCGTCTTTGTTTGGTAACCGACTGCAATCGAGCGCTTGACATGCCCGCGGGTGAATACCGCTTTGGGAACCTTGAGACTGGCAGCATGTTTGAAAGCGACGGCCATGTCGGTTGGGCACCTGGCAGGACGAGCCTGGCCAGCTCGATTGTCGGAATGGACCACATGGTCCGTGCAATGAAGAATGTAACCTCAGCGAGCTTGCCCGAAGTCATCCGCATGGCCACCCTCACCCCCGCCCAGCGCGCCGGAATCTCGGATACAACCGGCAGTTTAGCCCCCGACAAATCCGCAGACATCGTCGTTCTTGACCAGCACCTCAATGTGAAGGCGACGTATTCCGGCGGAACGAGACTTTAGCACCATTCGCGTTCACGAAAAAATTGCAGCCCAGTGTGCATTCGAGCAAAAGCTTCATCTCGACGCATCTATAACTGGACGCCCGGGCTTGGCTGGTCCTATATGGATGCATCGCAAATTGCCGTCGCGGCGTTTTCGCCGCTGCGGATTGCGCCTTCCATGGTGGCGGGCCAGCCGGTGTGGGTCCAATCACCGGCGAGGGTGATGCGATCGGTCAGCCGTGATTTGGGACGAAGCTCTAGCACGCCAGGTTGCACCGAAAACACAGCCCGGGGATCGGTAACGACTTGCAGCTTCAATAACTCACGCTTTCGTACCTCAGGAAATACCTTGGCCAGGTCATCGACAATCATCTTACCTGCAGCCCGAGAATCGCCGCGAGGCAATTCCCGTGAACTGCTGATCACGATCTGGTAATACGAGGACTTGCCTGTCTCAGTCTGTGGCTGATTTAGGTCACTAGTTGTTGCCAGCAGATCCGGAAACACCCACTGGCATAGACGACCAACGATAGCGGCGTGCGGACTTGCAAGCCATGGCTGGTCCCACCAAGTGTGAACACCTGTGATCGGAGAAGTATCAAGCTGCCCGGCGGACTGGGCGACGTGTTTCAGCTTCGACGAGTCCGAACGTTCTGCAAG
>DNPC01000787.1:0-828 GCA_003501565.1 Planctomycetaceae bacterium
AGCGTGGGCGGTGATAATATACAACGGTGATTCACTAGAACTCAATCCAGTGGCCAATTCAGCCAATGAGGGAATCATGGCGTCCAACCGACCGCGACTAAATGAAGCACGGAGCAAGATCGTAGCAACGATTGGCCCGGCATGCGATACGACTGAGAAGTTGGTGGAGTTGATCGAGCACGGAGTCGACGTATTTCGGATTAACTCCGCTCATGGAAACCAAGCTGATTTTGAGCGGATTGTGGCCTGCATCGAAGAGGCACGTGAGGTAACCGATTTTCCAGCTGCGGTATTGTTGGACTTGTCCGGTCCAAAGATCCGGCTTGGACAGTTAGCTGTCGAGGAATTGGTCGTCGAGCCGGGGATGGTGCTGACGATTGTTCGTGGAGCGGAAGCTCAGGAGGAAAACCAGCTTTGCTGCAGTTACGATCGTTTGATTGACGAAATTCAAGTTGGTGACCGCGTGATGCTGGCCGACGGTACAGTATCGCTGCGAGTGACGGCGAAGTCAGCTGATGAAGTGACTTGTGAAGCTCTCGGGAGCGGGATCATTCGTAGTCGCCAAGGAGTCAATCTTCCTGGAGTAGCGCTGAGTGTTTCGGCGATGCGGCCCGAAGATATTGAAAATGCGATTTGGGGTGCGCGCAACCACGTTGACTTCATCAGTCTGAGTTTCGTGCGAAGTGCCCAAGATGTACTATCGCTCAAAGACTTGTTGGGCTCTCACGATTCAACCGCGATGGTTATCGCGAAAATCGAAAAGCGAGAGGCCTTAGACTGCTTGGAAGAGATCGTCGAGGCCTCCGACGGTATCATGGTAGCGCGAGG
>DNPC01000787.1:897-11053 GCA_003501565.1 Planctomycetaceae bacterium
GACGGTATCATGGTAGCGCGAGGCGACTTGGGCGTTGAGATCGATGTCGCAGAGACGCCCGTTGCACAGAAGAAGATCATCGACGTCTGCAAGGATAAGATGAAACCTGTCATCGTTGCCACACAGATGCTCGAGAGCATGCACGCCAACAGTCGCCCCACGCGGGCAGAGGCAAGTGACGTTGCCAACGCGATTCTCGACGGTGCAGATGCATGTATGCTTAGTGGGGAAACGGCAATTGGTAAGTTTCCAGTTCAAGCCGTAGATACGATGGATCGCATCATGCTATATACGGAGCGGCTGTTGAAAGACACGCCGATGCAACCGCATGCGCCAGCGGGGAACCGAGTGCATCCGGTGACATCAGCGGTAACACACAATGCGGCAAATATCGCCGAAGCGATCGATGCCAAATTAGTGGTTGTGGCCAGTCGTACAGGAGGAACGGCATGGGTGAAAGGAAAGCAACGCAACTTCATTCCCACATTGGGTGTGAGTAATCGCCCAGAAACACTGCGCAGGATGTGTTTGTTCTGGGGTATCATGCCGCACGAAATCGATAATTTCGACGACCCTGAAAAACTAATTCAAGATGTGACCCAATGGGGACGTAGTCGCGGGATGTTAGAAGTTGGCGACCGGGTCGTATTCGTAACGGGTACCGGCGTCGTTGCAAACGCACACAATTTCCTAGTTGTGCATGAAATTGAGGGACGTTAGGGTTTGGCTAGCGTCAAAGACTCCTTGATGAGTGGGCACTCACAACTAATTTCCCCCGATCTTTCGACGTTTGGCAGCAACTTTGCTGAGCAACCTGGGTTCGTTGGCCTCCCACCACTGGAGCGAGTCCTCGCGGGACCAAGCAAAGTGTTCTGACAGAGTTTCAAGTTCGCCGAGCAAGCTAGTCATGCTCGAGGGCCGAGTCGAGGGCTCAACACTCATGCAGATACTTAGCAAACCGCCGAATTCGACCACGTCCGCTGGCAAGTCAATAGTCTCAACACCAGGTTGTTCGTTTTCTATGCCGTCGCCGGGGTTGACCAGTGGCGGTAGCTGGCCAGTCAACAGGAAATACGCCAAGGCGCCGACCGAATAGACGTCTACGCGCGGATCGGCCAACCAAGGGGAATTTAGACGTTCCGGTGCCATAAAACGTGGCGTACCAACCACAACCTCGGTTTGGCCGGTGGAATGGGACACTCCAGGGGCGAACGCCTTGACCAGCCCATAATCGAATAGCTTTACAAAATCGGGTTCTCCCCCGCGATTACAAACCATGATGTTCTGCGGCTTGATGTCACGGTGTACCACGCCGGCCTGGTGAGCTTCTTGCAAGGCTCGGCACAATTGGCGTAGCACATAGATACACCGGCCGGGAGGTAGTGGGCCAGTGAATTCGACCAGCTGGCCCAGGTGCGCGCCGTTAATGTATTCCATCGCATAGTAAAAGATGCCATCCTTGTTGCGTCCGAAATCGTAGATGGCGATGGTGTTTGGGTGCGTAAGTTGGCTGGCTAGTTGTACTTCACGTTCAAAGCGACTGATGTTGCTAAGATCATTTTCACCATTAACAAGGACTTTTACCGCTGACTGCCGGCACAGAAGTGCATGTTCGGCCAGATAGACTCGGCCCATGCCACCTTCGCCGATAACCTCCTGCATCTGGTAGGGGCCAACCTCCGAGATATCACGCAATCGACGACTTGAGGATCGAGTGAACGCGCTATAGCAGAAGAATACTAGCAGGCTTAGGCCGAGCAACGATGCTGTACCTATGCTTGACCAGCGGATGACGTCCAGAGCGGCAAAGCAAGACTCGTAGTCAACCTCATGCGCTAGGGCCGCACCGTGTTGGGGAATCCACCGCCAGGTTCCAACGACTTCGCGTCCAACATAGTTGCGGTAGCCAGTTATGTTTGAGCCATTCGTTCGAGACTTGGCTTCGCGTGCCAAGACCGTTTCCGGCCAAGTTGAGGGAGACGACTTCGCAATTTGCCCTGCTAACAAGTTGACGCCAGGATTTCTCACCCATGGCAATTTAGTTCCGGAAGATTTCTCTTTGTACGCAATATCCAGAGCATCGAGTGGGAATTGGCTCGGCGTCAACATGGCTCCCTCGCGCGAGAGCAAGTAGAACTCCTGGTCGGGTTTCAAATTCCATTCTTCGATCAACCGCGCGTATTCGTCTTCCAGGCCATAACCTCTGAGCATCATCACAGCGATGGCTCGATTGGAGTCGTCGTAGACAGGAACGAAAATTGACAGCACGGGGCTTTTGCCCGAAGAGCGAAATCCGACTGATATGGGTTTGCTTAGATAAGGCAAATACATCGCAGGCCGATCTTTCAGAACTCGAGCCAGCGTGTTGGCGCCTTCCATGGTTACGAATGCACCGAGTACTTGAGAGTTCTTGTCCTGGTTCCAGTCTGCCAGCGTGTACATCCGCCGATCCCAGACAGCGAACTTCACGGGGCGGTCTGCTAGTTCGTTCAGAGCAGACTGAAGTTTTCGAGTCGCCTGCGATTTCTTAAGTTTAGCGACCAGCTCCTCGCCGGTCAGGCTCTGTGCTTCTTTAACTAAATCACAAATAGTTTGTTGCACCTGGGGCGATCCTGCCCAAAGTACAGCTTGCTCAAGTTTCTGTGACTCCCAATCCTCAAATTCGTGCAGCCGCAAATCAATTTCGGTTTCGAGTCGCTGTTTTACCAAGTTCTGTAGGCTAGCCTCGCAGATTTGATGGGACCAACGGGCCAACCATAGGGCGATCAATAAGAATGGCAGAGCGAAGACGATTCCCTTGGCGGGCGTAGTAAACCACTCGAATGACCGGTCTTCGTACTGAGTGCTTAGCGTCGACCTGGTGCGGATCTTCGGGGCGGTAGCTGGCGCGACCAACGACTGAGCGGTGTGGTATTCGAGTAACGAACCAACCTCGTCGGCTAGCTCTTTATCTTCTCGTGAGAGGGACGTGAGGGCATCATGTAGTTGAGCGGTGTCTAGATCCGCTAGTTCGGCGAATTTCTCCTTCGCCCGTTGATGAAAGTTGTCAGACACTATGTTTCGTCCGAGTCGAACCATCGGCGAAGCCAGGCTTTTGCCATCGTCCAGTCCGCCTCAACCGTACGCTTGCTCACATCTAGATGTTCAGCCACCTCGGCAACCGTCATGCCGCCGAAGAAACGCATTTCGACGACATCTGCCTGCCTTTTGTCGAGCGCTGCTAGCTCGGTCAGCGCTTCATCGACTGCAAGCACATGGTTGCTGTCGGCCGATGAAATCACCTCCCAGTCGACTTGTTGGCGACGTACTCCACCGCCACGCTTTTTCCGATTGCGATAACGGGCCTGATCGACCAGAGCGCGACGCATGTTCGCAGCAGCCAGGGCGAAGAAATGGGTCCTGGGGAGAGATTTACTAGCGCCCGCGGGAAGTCGAAGGTAAAGCTCGTGGATCAACACAGTGGGTGATAGCGTCACCGTATTTTGTTCATTGCGCATGTAAGAGGTCGCCATCTTGTGAAGCTGATCGTACATGCCCTCAAACCACTCGCCGGATTCTTCGGGAGTTTGCTGAGTCGTTTCAGTCATTGCAGTGGATAAATCCGAAGTGTTAAGAACTTGATGCGGATTCTAAGCCGACGTGTCGCTCTCGTTTAGTGTTGCCAATTGAAATAGGTCGAATATTCGACCAAACCACTGCTTTAGCATGATTGAGAGCCCCCTAAAGGTGGAACTTTTGCTGTTTGAAACAGACCCAAATTCTGTCTTGCTGTGGACCCGCGTCGCCGCAAATCACGCATTGCGAACGACGGTCGTTGCCCACTTCGGTCAAGAGAACGCGCGCTTGTTGGGTTCGCCTGGAGTCACGGTTGTAGACAAATCCGCGGCGGGCTCGAACTTCTCTGCGCTTGTCTCGCAAGCTTCGCGTGAGGACGGACGCCGGGAATACGTCGCAACGGGTGAGCGACTGGTGCTGACGGAAGTCGTTTCGATGATGCATCATGGCGTCGCTTACGCACTTGAAAAACCCCTTGATCCACCCCGTGTCGCCGGTGTCATGGACTACGTTGTCAAGCAGTTGCGGCAGCGTGCCGAGCAGGTTGCCGAGTACGAAGAGCTCAAGGGGCAGCTCTCTGAATTGACGCAACGTGAAATCGACGTGTTGCACCATGTCTTGGCTGGAACTTCCAATCGTGAGGCAGCAAAGATCTTAGGCGTAAGCATTCGGACGGTCGAGTCACGGAGGGCCAAGCTGTACCGTAAACTCGGCGCCCAGTCGATTGTGGAAGTCATTCGCAAAGTGGATCGTTTGGCGGCACTCAGCAAAGATGTCGACAAGTCGCAAGAAACGCCAGTTCCTAATCTCGCTAATCTGTCGCCTCACTTGCACGCCAAGATGTCAACAGTGGCTTAAATCCGCTGGTTTGATCTCTCCGACAATTTTGGGCTGTGCTCCTGCGCAATGCCCCTGCACGGCGTCCTCGCACGCGGTTCCTGCGCAGAGTTTTTGCACAGGTTTCTCGCGCAGAGTTCCAAGGCTACAGCCATGCCGCCGACTCTAAGACGTTAACGGCTTGCTCCTGGAGGATCTTGATGAGTATGCTCGCAGCGATGCCATAGACAAAGAAACAAGTCACGATTGCCAACCTATGCTTGGTGGCTAGTTCCTGGTAGGCAATGCGACTTGCACGGTCGATTTGCGCTAAGGTTGCTGGGCCAGCACCTGTTTGCGGCGGAGCACTGGTTTGGCCTGTTGATTTCGCGTTCTCTTCGCTTTCCGCTATCTGCCGAATCGCTTCGCCAAGCATATGTTGGCTCGGTGCGGTCGCGAATACCTTTAGGCGGCTGTCGACGTACTCCGTTAAAGTGAACTCACGCACAATTTGCGGACAGAAAATCTGCAAGAGTGTATCACCCGTCAGAATAAACAACGCAGCCACGAAAGCCATTGCCCAAGTTCTTGGGATGATCGGTAATTGTCGAGGGCGAGGAAACGGGTCTGTCCAGTTCGCCTCAAAGTGCGTTTGCACGAGCGGTTTGGTCATTCCCCAAGCTCGGATGTAAGCATCTGCATTTGCCAGAGGTTCCAGCTGCTCTAGGCTGCTTTCTCCAGTTTGGAGATCCTCCGATTCGGATGGCTTGTCGTTCTCCAGTGAGGCTTCAGCGTTAGTTTGAGGACTGGCTTGCTGTTCTTCGGCAACTTGGTCAGCCGGAACCGCTGTGGAGTCGCCATCGGCTGAACGCACTACTTCGCGTCCGGGCTCGCCAGGCGACTGGGGTGGCTGTGAAACGGCCGCGGCGGCAGTTTCTGGTGGTTGCTCGGCTTGTGTTTGTTCGGTTGGCGCGATGGGTGTCTCCGATCGATCCAGCCGGAGTTTCTGGCGTGCAGCGTCGAGCGCTCGGTTATAGCCAGCGACCGAGGCTTGATACTTGGGCCATAGCGCAACTACGATGGGAACCACGATCAGCACCAAAAGCACGATTCGGTTCAGTAGCGTTAGCTTGCTAACCGTTCTCACGCGTTGCCAGCTCAAGAGCGGTGGAGTGGCTGAAAGATCGCTGCTCATGAACTGAAACGCCTCAACGGCAAGTTGGAAAACGGTACGTTTGGTGGATTTCAGGGGCGGATCTGGGCGAAATAACCGATCCGCCCGCGGGCAGGATCGGATTACCTAGCCATTGCCTCATTCTAATCACGCTCAGTGGGAGCCAAGCGGGTATCTGAGTCCTAAGCGGTTTTGGGTTGACGATGCGAGTGCGCCCGGCTACCCTCCTAGTTCTTATTCGCCGAATGTAACGATTGTATTGTGTTCGATGTCACGAAATTATTCGCCTAGCCTCGCTCTCCTTATCTTGCTTGCTTCGGGCAAGCGTTAGGGGGCCGCGCGAGCCAACAGGCACATTTGGCCTTAGAAAGCCCCGACGCTTCCTGTTAAGCATCGGGGCTTTTTTCGTAGGTGGGATTCATCCATAAACGAGCAACTGCTCACGGCTCAAACCCAGGAACTCGACCAGTGGCGAAGTACAACGCTTTTCCGCCAATTCCATTGAAGGACCGCCAGTGGCCAAGTCGGTCCATTACCAAGGCTCCCGTTTGGTGCTCAGTGGACCTGCGCGACGGCAACCAGGCACTGATTAACCCGATGGGGCCGGCCAAGAAGATGGAGCTCTTCCGTACGTTGCTACGGATTGGATTCAAGGAAATCGAAGTTGGATTTCCGGCTGCCTCGGAAACAGACTTTGCTTTCCTTCGCGAGCTGATCGAAGGGGATCTGATACCCGATTCAGTCACAATCCAGGTGCTCACGCAGGCGCGTCAGCATCTCATCGAGAAGACTTTTGAAGCCATCCGCGGTGCGAAAAACGCCATTGTGCACCTGTACAATTCGACGTCTGAACTACAGCGACGAGTCGTCTTCCGTGCCGACAAGCAGGACATTACCAAGATTGCAGTAGATGGGGCGCAGATCATTCGCGAACTTGCCCAGTCGTCACCCGCCGGCAGCGTCCGCTACCAGTATTCTCCAGAGAGTTTTACTGGAACTGAGATCGAATACGCAGCCGAGATTTGCGATGCGGTCTGCGAGGTTTGGCAACCTACCGAAGACAACAAGACGATTATCAATTTACCGTCGACCGTCGAATTGAGCACACCGAATGTGTACGCTGACCAAATAGAGTTGTTTTGCCGTTTGTTTAAGCACCGCCAGCAGGCCCTAATCTCGCTCCATACGCATAACGATCGAGGTACAGGGATCGCAGCATCGGAATTGGGATTGTTGGCAGGTGCCGATCGTGTCGAAGGAACGCTGTTCGGAAACGGTGAACGGACTGGCAACTTGGACATTGTCACGATGGCGTTGAATATGACGACGCAGGGTGTTGATTCGAATTTGGATTTTTCTCATATCAAAGAAGTGCGTCGTGTAGCGGAGTTTTGCACGGAAATCAAAGTCCCCGAACGCATGCCCTATGCGGGCGACCTGGTTTTTACAGCCTTTTCTGGTTCGCACCAAGATGCAATCAAGAAGGGCTATGAGGCGATGAAGCACTCCGAGACTGATCGTTTTGAAGTCCCCTATCTCACCATTGATCCGGCCGACATTGGCCGGCAGTATGATCCGGTCATTCGAGTCAACTCGCAGTCCGGTAAGGGTGGAGTCGCCTTCTTGGTTGAGCATGAGTTGGGGTTTCGGTTGCCTCGGCGGCTGCAGGTCGCGTTTAGCAAAGTGATTCAGCGAATCACTGATTCCTCGGGTGTTGAAATCAGTGCAGCCGAGGTCGCCAAGCACTTCGTGGCCACTTATGTCGAGCCGGAAGGTCCGCTTACATACAATTCCCACAAATTACTTCCATGCGACGATGAAGATTCCGAGCGTTTCGAATTTGATGTCACGTACAAAGGGGATTCCGTAACGGTAACAGGGCAGGGTAGTGGACCACTGGACTCGCTGGTGCACGCTTTGACGAACCGATTCGAGCTGGCTTACGATATCGTTGATTACTCCGAGCATTCGCTTGAGTCGGGGAGTGATTCGAAGGCAGCTGCTTACTTGCTAGTCAAAGCACCGAGCGGTGAAGAGCTTTTTGGCGTAGGTGAGCATAAGTCAATTACCAAGGCGTCCTTGCGAGGATTGGTGGCAGCCATCAATCGAGCGCTCATAGTGCATCAAAATGACTGACCACTGGTGCCCGACGGGGTCATCTAGTTGCAACGAAAGTTCGAGTTTTAGGTACGCTTGATGGCACGCATCGTGGTAGTTGGCCCAGGGGCCGTTGGAGGAGCAATCGCCGCCTGGCTATTGAAAGGCGGACACCAAGTCTTGCTTGCAGCCAGGACTCAGTACGCGGAGCTCCAAGTAGCGACGCCGTCAGGCGAATTGAGTTTCACGCCGCAATACGTTGGCCGGAGTGAGCAAACCTCTGCAGATTGGATTCTATTTGCGACGAAAGCCTACGATACGTTGGAAGCGCGTGATTGGCTGAGCTGCGTTGATCCTACAACAGTCAAAGTGGCGATTCTTCAAAATGGTGTTGAGCATACACGCTACTTCAAAGGCATGATTGCAGCGGACCAACTATTGCCAGTAGTGGTCGATTTGCCCGCCGAACGAGATCAGGCTGGTCATGTTCTGCAGAGGAAGACTGGTCAGTTATGGGTAGAGAACCACGGTCTCGGGCGGCAATTCCAGGAGCTTTTCGCCGGATCTGCGGGCGTCAGGATCGAATACGTTGAGAGCTTCGCTTTCGCTGCATGGCGAAAGTTAAGTTTGAATGCCGCGGGGGCAGTTTCGGCTGTTACATTGATACCCGCGAAGATTGCTCAGAATCACTCAGCCGCACAGCTGATATCCGATATTGTGCGAGAGTGCATGGCTGTTGCTGCGGCAGAAGGAGTTGACCTGCCTGAGAACTTGCCCGACGAGGTGGTGCAGCACTATCGCAATAGTGCACCGGATTCAATTAACTCTTTGCATGCCGATCGTTTAGCGGGCAGACAGATGGAAGTCGACGCTCGCAACGGTGTTATCTGTCGTCTTGGAAAACGACACGGAATTTCAACTCCGATCAACGAATTGATCGTAAGGCTGCTTGAGAGTACTCGTTAGTCGCAAGCGTCTAACTTTTCAGCAATGGTCACTGGCAGACTCTACTTTTGCAGAGCGTCAGCAACTTCTGGGCATGCAAAATTAAGATTTGTGGAAACTGCTTGGACATCATCGTGGTCCTCAAGCTGTTCCAGTAGCGCAAGTGTTTTGGTAGCAATACCTTGATCAACATCGACGGTTGTCTGCGGTATGCGTGTGACTTCGCTAACGAGGGTAGCGACGCTGGATACTTCGAAAGCTTCCGCTAACGATGTAAAGTTTTCAGGCGCGGTTATGATCTCGATCCGATCGGATTCTTCAACGACATCGAGCGCATCATGTTCCATGGCGATTTCCATGACCGCCTCTACGTCGACTTTGTCAGTAGCTACCGCTAGCAAGCCACGGCGTTCGAAAAGATAGGAAACGCACCCTGTTGCACCCAGGTTGCCACCGTAGGTATCGAAGAGTTTGCGAAGCTCGGGCGCAGTGCGGTTGCGATTGTCGGTCATGATATCGCACATGATTGCAACGCCACCGGGTCCATAACCTTCGTATAAGATCTCTTCAACGTTTCCGCCGTCTAGTTCGCCAGTGCCCTTCTTGATCGCCCGTTCGATGTTGTCTTTAGGCAGGCTGAGCGACTTCGCTTCCGCAATTGCGGTTCTTAAACGAATGTTTGCATCTGGGTCGCCACCGCCCATCTTTGCAGCGACAATGATCGCCTTGGACAGCTTGGACCAGAGCTTACTCCGCTTACTGTCAACGGCGGCTTTGCGGTGTTTGATTCCCGCCCAATGCGAGTGTCCAGCCATGATTGCGTGTGGTTCTCCCTAGGCAGCTCATCCGAAACGCTAAGCTAAGCGGGCGGTTTTGAACCGAGTGTGTGTTGCCGCTTAGCGTGGCTTTTTCTTCGTGCTTGCTTTCTTGCTGGAGGCGGCTTTCTTGGTAGCCGCTTTTTTGCTTGTCGCAGCTTTTTTGGCCGGTGCTTTCTTTTCTGTCTTTTTCGTACTTTCAGGCTTCTTGCTTGCCGCCTTCTTTTTCGCCGGAAGAGGTTTCTCGGATTTCGGCTTTTCAGCAGCCGCCTTCTTCGTCGCCGCCTTCTTCGCGGGTGCTTTTTTGGCCGGCGATTTTCTGACAGGTTTCGCTATCGTCGCCCCAGCCTCTTTCATGATCGCTTGGACATTCTTGCTGCCTGGTGACTCGGCGAAGTCCAAGGCCAATTGGTGAAGGCAAGATCCAAATGCGTAACCCTTGGTCTTGGGTACCGTTCGTTCCAATCCTGGGGCTAGCCCTTTTGCAGCTTCAGCTTCCGAGATGATTTCAGTAGCCAGCAGGATCTTTTGGATCGACTTGCTAACAGGAATTGAATGGCCACCGAGGGCCACTTGTGTTGTGTAGCCGAGCACGAATTTCGTCATGCCGGCGAGAGCTTCCAGTTCTTGAACCGCCTTGCCCTGGTTCATCTTGACCATGTCGTCGATATCGAAGCTAAAACGCGTTTCGAACAGCGACTGTAGATTCTGCTTAATCCGAACGGCGGCCGCTGCCGGATCGGGCAGGTTATGA
>DNPC01000365.1 GCA_003501565.1 Planctomycetaceae bacterium
GTAGCGAAACCCCGCCAACGGTATTGTGAACCCCCATCCGCATCGGTTGTCGCCCAGTCAACAGCGCCGCACGACTTGGCGAGCAGAAGTTCTCTGCGTGAAAATTGCAGAAATCAACTCCTTGCCGCGCAAACGCGTCGATGTTGGGAGTTCTTAGGTACGGATTTCCTTTACACGCTAGTTCAAAGTAGCCTTGGTTGTCCGTCATTACCAGAACAACGTTTGGCGGCTTGGTCTCAGCGAGTACGGCGGAAGACCAGACGACAGACAGGAGTAAAGCGAAGCATCGCAATAGCATGATGAATTTCCACAGCTTGGTCTGGGAGTCGGGCAAAGGTCACTCGCTAGCAACAGCATTCTTGACGTGCTTGTCGAACCACTCAATCATCTCTGCTTGCGTGTGTAAGACCGATTCACGCGCTTGATATCCGTGCGATTCGTTTGGCAACATGACCAATCGCACTGTGCCACCGTTGCCTTTGATCGCCTGAAACATCCGCTTGGACTGGATCGGGAAGGTACCGCTGTTGTTATCCGCTTCGCCATGGACTAACAAAATGGGTTCGTCGATCTTGTTGGCGTGCATGAAAGGGGAAATCTGCATGTAGACGTCCTTGGCCTCCCAGAACGGTCGCCGTTCTGATTGGAATCCGAATGGCGTCAGCGTGCGGTTGTACGCGCCGCTGCGCGCGATGCCCGCACTGAAAAGATCGCAGTGCGCGAGCAAGTTGGCCGTCATGAACGCTCCGTAGCTGTGTCCGCCCACGCCGACGCGGTTACGATCGGCAACACCCATATCGACAGCTTTGTCGATGGCTGCCTGGGCGGCTCCCACGATTTGTTCAATGAAAGTGTCATTCATGGTTTCGGGATCACCAATAACGGGCATGGTGGCGCTATCCATGATGGCGTAGCCTTGCGTCAAGAATGTCAGGTGTGTGATACCGCGCATCAGCGTGAACTGCGAAGGACTACCGGAGATTTGTGCTGCAGTTCGCACGTCGTTGAACTCCCGAGGATAAGCCCAAACCAACAGCGGTAGCCGTTGGCCCTCTTCGTAGTCCGCGGGCAGGTAGAGTGTCGCGGATAGCGGGACGCCGTCGGATCGCTCGTATTTGACAAGCTGTTTCTTGATGCCGCGAATCTGTGGTGTTGGGTCTGGAAATTCAGTCAACGGCTCTCGTGTGCCGGACTCCAGATCCACCGAATAGTAATTTGGCGGTGTAATCGGATCTTCGCTGGAGATAAAGACAGCGGGCTTACCGCCTTGGGCAAAGTCAGCGATCGCCACTACATACTCGTACGAGCCTTCCTCGCATCGCCAGAGTCGTTCGGTCTTAAGCGTCTTCAGGTTCTGGCGATCAATGAACGGCAGATTGCCTTTGGGCGAAGCGCCTGAGCCGGTCCGAAAAATCCAATCACCATCTTGCAGTGCACGTACATGCCCCGTTTCGTCCGGCACCATCACAATGCTGCCCGGGTCACTGTAGCGATCGCGAATGCTGCGATCCATCATGACGACTGGAGCTTTGTCCGGAGCGCGGAGATCATATAGTTTCATCTGTACCCACCGTCGATCGCGATCGTAATCGGTCACAGTGACCATCGACGGATCGTCCATGACGGACATCCCAAAAGCCCGTTGGGCAGTTTTCAATAGCGGTTCAGGTTCCGCTACAAAGGGCGCGGACAATGAAACCAGCTGATCGCGAAAATCCACTTTGACATTTGGATCACCGCCATCGAGTGCTTCCGTCCACACAAGCATCGCCGGTTCGCCAGATTTCCAGTCCACATTGCGTGGGCCGGTTCGAACACCTTCAATCGGAATGTTCTCAGCCATCGGAACGTCTGCGACTAAGTACTCTTGCTCGCCTTTGAGGTTCCAAACTTCGATTCTCTGTGGAAAGCTCCGCATCGTCATCAGATAGGAGAACGGCTTTAAGATCCGTGTCACCAGAAGGTGCTTTCCATCCGGAGATGGGCTGACGCCGCTAAAGATGGCTGGCTCTGCAATTTCTTCTGTTTTGCCGTCTAAGCTGATTCTCGCAAGTTGATTCGTTGCGTAGTATTCAAACAGTGCTTCATCGTAGGCGTTGGACAGTAAATCTTGGTAGGTCCGGGTGGGCGAAGTGTTTCCAGACGACTCTTGGATATTTGGTCCGGTGGGTGCCACCTTAGGTTCTGGTTCATTGCCACGTTCATCTGGCACAAGCTGACAGAGGATCGACTGACCATCCGGCATCCAGCTTATGCCCCCCGTGACCGTGCTGAGTCGATCTGTCAACATCCTGGGTTGGCTGGGCGAATCTGTATTGGCCACCCAGACTTGTTGCCCTGCGTCGGTGACGGTTGTTACCGCAAAGTTGTCCGAATGGTGTGACCAGCTAATGCCACTTACTTTCGTCCCGCGTGGCAGCGGCACCGTTACGGCGTCTTTACCGTCAACGGGGCGCAGCGCAAGGCTTGTGTAGTATCGCGTTGAGAATCGCGAGTTGGCTGCTGGATCGATTCGCATTCCCGCAAGTCGCAACATACGCCGCGACAAGTCTTCGATACTCGGCATCGCCGACCTGCCGACCAGCAACATCCATTTGCGATCCGGACTAAACGATACCGATGGAACCGGGTTGGCATCGATGATATCGACAACATCCTGCGGTGGCAGCTCGTAACCCGACTGAGCCAGCAGACGGGATGTATTGATCGCGCTGGTAAGCAGCACGCAAACCATTGCCAAAGGGGCAAGCCGAATTGCTTTGATTATCACGTGAATTCCTCGAAAATTAGGATTTCAAACTATAATTCTAGGTGCAGTATACTGTTTAAAATCAACAGCGCTGCTTTACATTGGGTAAGTGTTGCTCGTTTGCCAGGCCGCGTCATCGGACGCGCTTTCTTGCAGCCCCAACGAAATTGCCACCAACGCCGCAGAATACTGCAGGGAAGTTATCCAATTGGGCTGACGCGTCGACACGCACCAAACGCAGAAAAACCGCATACAACAATACCGCACCTAAGAACGCTGTCACCTGCGAAGTGTGACCGGGCACGTAACGGAAATCTTGCTTGATGCGATTTGCTGTTCTGCACGACCACCAGCGGCAACAACGGCACGGCGACAGAGCGGTCTCTCGGGCGATGAGAAAGGTCCTAGCCGCGGGTAAGTATAAGACTAAGGCTGGTGCTATGCCACTGACACGCTGGCGAGCGACACTTGCGTTCGAAAACTTAACGCGAAAGTCTTTGCCCCTGCGAAACCATAGGTGACGTCTGGTGCCCCTTAGGCGTCTGTCGATCGGCAACTGTCGGCCCGGCTGGCAAAAATCGGTCGGCGGTAGCAGAGTGCGGCATGCTCGCCAATTCGCCGTGATTCCTTTCTTGGAATTGGCTTCTTACTTGGCTGTGGTTCCAGCTTCGAGCAATTGGCACATGGTCCTTTCGAACAGGCGGTAAAAATCGATTCGGAAAACTTCGAACTGGGCGTCCTGCAGGACTTCCGCTACTTGAGTTGGCGGATGTGCCAAGGGCCATAATCCCGCAATCGTGGCGTGATGTTGAAAAACAAAGTCCTGAATCGTCTCGTCTGATAGCTCCAGAGATTCTGCCATGGAGGCGGCAAGTTGTTCGAGAGGCGCAAGCAACGACCGTTTGAACTCTCGAATGAAGTCCACAGAAAGGTTGTGTTCTAGTACCGAGGAGAACACGACCGCCAAGCGACACAGCCTCTCCCGCTCCCGCAGCGCGTCTGTCAACGCTTTCGCGACTCGAGCTGGAGTCGGAACGCGCAACCGCCCCAGCCGCTTCCTGACATCGGGAAGCCACTTCTCGAGTTCCGACTGGTAAAGCGAAATAAAGACCTCTTCTTTGGTTTTGAAGTAGTGGTAGAGGCTGGCTTTTCCAAGTCCCGAGCGATGTGCCACGTCCCGCATTGATATTTCCGACAGCTCTTTTTCGTCAAACAGAACTGCTGCGGCAGCCAAAATCGCCTCTACCCGTTCCGCCTTTTGGTCGGGATTCCTCGCCCTTTGCCAATTCATGTAGAAATTCTTCCAGTTTACCTCTTGCTTAACCGACTGCTGGTCGACTATATTTCCGACCAACGGTCGGTTAATTATTAACCGCGATTGGCGACACGTCAATTCTGGAGTATGCAAGATGAATTTTGAAATCGACACGACCTCACCTGTACTAGTAACAGGGGCAACCGGTTACGTAGCAGGACACATCATCAATCGATTGTTAGCGGCTGGCGTGACGGTTCATGCTGCCGTTCGAGATCCGGCTCGTGAAGAAAAACTCAAATACTTGAACGAGATCGCAAGCAATTCTCCGGGCGAGATCAAGTATTTCAAATCCGATTTGTTGCAGGAAGGATCGTACGCGGAGGCGATGGAAGGCTGCTCGATCGTCTTCCATACCGCTTCCCCGTTTACCATTGACGTTAAGGATCCCCAAAAGGAACTTGTTGACCCTGCAAAGCTGGGCACGCGCAATGTCCTCGAGGAAGCCACACGGCATGACAGCGTTAAACGAGTTGTCCTTACGAGCAGTTGCGCCGCAATCTATGGTGACAATGCAGACTGCCAGCAAGCTCCCGGTGGTGTGTTAACGGAAGAAGTGTGGAACACGACATCATCGCTGAATCATCAGCCCTACAGCTTCTCCAAGACTGAGGCAGAGAAAGAGGCTTGGCGAATCGCCGAGCGAAAGCCAGGCTGGGATCTGGTGGTAATCAACCCGTCACTGGTGATTGGACCTGGGATTAACCCACATGCGACATCCGAGAGCTTCGCTTTGGTAAAGCAACTCGGCGACGGCACTATGAAGTCTGGGGCTCCGCGTTTTGGAATGGGATGTGTCGACGCTCGCGATCTGGCGATTGCCCATATAGCTGCCGCCTTCAAATCGGAAGCGAACGGCCGTCACATCATTTCAGGCCACAACTCGGATTTGTTCGCAATGGCTCAAACACTGATTCCGACGTACGGCGACCAATACCCGCTGCCGCGAAAGGCGTTGCCCAAGTGGTTGGTGTGGCTGGTCGCGCCAATGGTCAACAAAGCCATGACTCGCAAGATCGTTTCGTTGAACGTCAACGTGCCGTGGAAAGGGGACAACCGCAAGAGTATCCGTGAATTGGGCATGACCTATCGACCGCTCGAAGAATCAATGAACGAGATGTTTCAGCAAATGATCGATTCTGGCACGTTAGCGTCTTGAATACGAATGGATTCGAACGGAACCTAGAAGCGGCAACCAAGCGTGGTTCATCCTTGCCTGGAATCAGGGTTCCACGGACTCTGCTCGACCTCCATGAACCGGCAAAACCTTCATCCAGAGCGATCCATGAAACGATCCATTCGATTTGCGTTCTTCGCTTTCGTCATCATTGGCCACGCGAGCCCTCAAAGGGCCGTAGCTCAATCGGCAACCGAGCAGCACCGGCACGAACCGGTCATCGAAACGAAGGCGACTGCGAAGAAGTCCGCGATCAACGCGTCCACCGAATCCATTCGAACGGACATTC
>DNPC01000367.1 GCA_003501565.1 Planctomycetaceae bacterium
CAGACTTAAGCCGCTCGGTCGCCTGAGGGTCGTTGGCACTGTCGTCAACTTGCTCTGCAGGATCGTTACGCAGATCGTACAGTTCGACGCGAGAGTCCTCATGGTAGTAAATCAGTTTCTTGTCCCCGCGCATGATGATCGACGAGGGCTCGCCTCCCTGATTGCCGTAGTGTGGATAGTGCCAATACAGCGGGCGCGTCTTAATCGATTCGCCTTTAAGCAGTGGCACCAAGCTAGTTCCGTCTATGTCTTGCTCGCCTGGTAGCGAGATACCCGCAAGATCTAGAAGGGTAGGGTACCAGTCTATTCCATGCACCGGGACGTCCGACTTGCTCCCTGGCTTAGTAACTCCGGGAGCTAGTATGTAGTACGGTTCACGAATACCGCCCTCCCATTGCCGGCCTTTACCACCGCGTAGCGGGAGGTTTGATGTGGCAAATGCGTCGCCCGAAGAGACACCGCCGTTGTCGCTAGTAAAACAGATGATCGTGTTATCGGCCAGTCCGAGCTCATCCAGTTTGGCTAAGACGATACCAACAGCGTTATCCATGGACTCCATCATGCCAGCATAGATAGGACAGTCTTGTACCGTTCGAACACACAGGCGTCGATCAAAAACGAATCTTTCGTCGGCTAAGCCCGACAAAGCTGCCTTTTTGCGGTACTTGTCCCACAAATCCGGCGAAGTTTGGATTGGACCGTGCACGCTATAGAACGAGAGATAGGCCAAGAAAGGCGCATCTTTGTGATCTTCGATGAATGCCGCTGTTTCGTTGGCAAGTCGAATTGGCAAGGACTCGCCATCCGGCCCCGGCTCAAGATTGGGGTTCTTCCAAGGTGCGAAGTAACCGCCATTGGGTGAACCGACATCCCAGCCGCCACGATTGATTTCGAACCCATGGTCGGTCGGCCAAGAACCTTTAGTACCCAGATGCCACTTGCCGGCAAAGAACGTCTTGTAGCCCGACGCCTTGAGTGCTTCGGCGAGCGTTATCTCACTGGCGGCCAAATTGCGTGCATACTCAGGCGGCATGTGGCTGTCGTGTCGTCCGGCTTTTCTCCACTGCTGGCCGGCGCGATCGCCGATCCAAGTCGTAATTCCATGTTTGGTGGGATACGTACCGGTCAATATGCTCGCACGCGACGGACTGCACACCTGGCAAGCGGCGTATCCGCGCGTAAACTGCATCCCACCACTGGCAATAGAATCGATGTGCGGTGTTTCGTAGTAAGTTGAACCTTCAATACTCAGGTCTTTCCATCCCAAATCATCCGCCAAAATAAAGACGATGTTCGGTCGCTGAGCTCGTGCGATTGACGTGAACACCAATTGGCCAAGACACGAAAAACAAAGACCGCTAAGAAACCCGAAAATCGATAACCTTTGGGTTCGCATACTTGTCTCCAGTTGTGTTGCGGCAATGGGTTGGTTTTGCACTAGACTAACCCACGCAGCCTACCACTTCGCATCCGCAACGACCACCATATGCAATTTGCACTGCCCGTCGATTTGGTGATGGGCCCAGCAAAGCGATCGCTCCTAGCACAGCAACTCCTTAAGGAACCGTAGATGAAATTTTGGCAAGTTGACGCTTTCACGGCTACTCCGTTCGCAGGAAACCCGGCTGCTGTGTGCATTCTCGATGTTCCTGCATCTGAGGATTGGATGCAAAATGTTGCGATGGAAATGAATCTTGCCGAGACCGCGTTTGCTGTGCAGGAGGACGAAAAATGGCATATCCGTTGGTTCACTCCCAACACAGAAGTGGACCTATGTGGCCATGCAACTCTGGCGACCGTGCATGTACTCAAGCAAACCGGCAAGCTTGAAGACGGAGCATCGATTACGTTTCAATCGCGAAGTGGCCCCTTGGTGTGCTCAACGGTTGGAGATCGCATCGAATTGAACTTCCCGGCCACTCGCCCGGGGCCCCTTGATGCCGTAGAGCCTGCAGATGTACTGTCGGCCCTTAAGTTGAATCTGCAAACCGAGCAGGTCCAGTTCTTGCAAAGTTGCTTCGACGTTCTGGTTGTGGTGACGGAATCCGAACTGGTTCGTTCCGCATCCCCGGACATTTCGGCCGTGGCAGCGTTGCCGGTACGTGGCGTTATCTTGACTGCCAAGAATGACAAGAATCTCGCGCAAGATGAACAGGCTTCCGCAGATTTCGTATCGCGCTTCTTTGCACCAGCCTGCGATGTACCGGAAGACCCCGTAACCGGCTCCGCCCACTGCTGTTTGGCTCCGTACTGGGCCGAGCAACTGGGTAAGAACGATTTGGTCGGCTACCAAGCCTCACGACGTGGCGGCTTCGTAAGCTGCCGTGTTGAAGGGGACCGAGTGATTCTAAGTGGAAACGCTGTGACGGTCGCGGCTGGCGAATTGTTAGCTTAAGTTCTCTTGACCCTGCGTCGCCACAGAATCCGCCCGGCTACAAGTCCGATGCATAGGGCTGCGATTGGTGTGAGTACTTGAGCCCAAGCACTGGTCAGCACGATCTTGTGCACTAGGCCGGCATGCTGATCTTGCGTTTCCGGCAGCTGACCGGTGTACTTGGCAACATGATGTAAGAGATTGATCGCCGCCGAGTTCTCCGGGATCTCTTGATGGCACGCAACACACGTTCCATCGCGACTCATACGGGTGATCTCGTCTTTATTTAGCGCTCGAGAGAGTTTCCAGTGATGCCCCACGGTCGCGAGTTGGTTACCATCGCGATCGACGATTTGTGACCAATCGTGATCAAGGTTCTCAATAGCATTCATCTGCGGCTGACTCTGGCGTGGCAAAACCGTTCCGTCGGTGGTTTCAAGATCGACAAAGTGTTCTTCATTCCATGGCCGGGTTCCATCAATTCCGAGCCCGAGGGCTTTGTCGGATGCATGACATGACTGGCAGGTCCGTGCGTTTTTTGTCATCGTATGCGGCTGGACCGGGCTCATATCGATCGCCAACTGTCCGGAATCGCTGTTCTCCAGTCCGCCTGGAACTTTGAAAATATGATTGGTTAGCAGCGGCTTGCCGTCGGCACCGACAATCGTGACGGAGGGCTGACATCCCGGTGCGAGAGGTGTCACACGGCCCTCTCCATTGATGCCCAGCATCGGTTCTTCCCAGCGAAGGTAACTGCGGCTTTCGGATACCTTTCCAGGAATCATAGTATCGTACGACGATTCTCCGGAGTCGCCTTTGTGGTCGGCTTCGGCGTGTTTGCGGCCTGCGGCAATCCAGTCAAATCCCTGTCGCGACTCGTTGATCTCAGGGCACCGATCTTTCTGGCTATAGTCGATTTTGACGTGGCACCCATAACACTGCGGTGTCCAACTTGCGTGACACGTGTAACACTCCATGCGTTTCAAGTGCTTACCAACACCCTTCATACTGACCACGCCGCGCTGACTGACCTGTTTTTCCTCAAACAACTTCTTGAGTGGCTTTAGACGCAAGTCTTTGCCCTCAGCAGTGTGCACGATTACCTCATCACCGTCGCGGACCGCATTTTCGTATGGATTACCACGCGCTGTCAGCAAGAAACCGTCAGCAGGGTCATACGCCATGCCGGCCCAAGTGTGCGGCAGTTGATTCTTGGTCGTCCCACGAGGCCCACCTTCGGCGGGAGCCACATCGAATTCATCCATATATCCAATCGGCAATTCCCATGGATAGGCGTCAGGCGTACCGTGGCAGTCCGAGCACTCGATTTGCACAGCAGCCAAATTCGTAGGAGCCAGAAATCCGTCTCCGTGAACGTCAATCGACGTGTGACAATCCTGGCACTTCATGCCCTTTTGATAATGAATATCCTGATCCATCGCGATGTAATGTTTAGTATGCAGTCCAGGCTGATCTGAGCCATCATCCGTGTACGGCGATGCATACGGACTCTCCATCAGTCCTTGGAAAGAGACTCCGATTCGTTTCCCGCGATTGTGGCAAGTCGTACAAGTCTCTGCGGGCAAACCGTGGTAGCTAACCTCGTGCACAGTGACTGTGGCGTCACGCGTTCCCTGGATCTGGTGCGTCAACGGATGCGACGGCTCGTCTTTGGGTATCGATACATCGCGGCCTTCGTACAGCCCTTCGTTGCTGTACGGCACGTGACAGCTTGAACAGCCCATCCCGCGAAAGTCGCCTCGCCGGGAACGCCCTTTGACCGCGTGATGGCAGCGATTACACTCCTGCCGAATGTAGGTAAACGCCGCCAAGGCAGGATCCCCAGCCAGCTTGTCAAGTTCATCAAATCCAACCGCATCGGGAAGCGGCTGATGGGAATCGACGAACACATTTGGTTCGAGTTTCTTCAGCCGCTCCATGTACTGCCGATAGGTTGGCGTGCCGAGTCGCGTTTCTGGGTCGTCAGGGTTTTTTACCGCGTAATTGGCGTAACGATGCTCATAGCCAGTAATTGCACCGAACGACCAACAGGTACCTTGAATCTTTCCGGCTTCGGTCATCATCAAGCTCTGCCACTGCGTTCCGACCTGTTCAGAGTGGCACTGGCCGCAGGTTTCCGCGTTTACCCACGGACTGCCCGGATCCGCAT